>NZ_JARUJP010000020.1:0-63462 GCF_033659955.1 Clostridium tanneri | reverse complement strand
CTAAGGTAAACCTCAACTGACGTAAGTTTTAATCTATCAGTTAGCCTAAGTTTACTAACTAAACCTTTGCTATATATTCATATGGTAATGGAACTATAGTTCCTGCAGTAGTTATCTTTGTGAGCTGCTCTAAGGCATCTTTTACTATTGCAGTTTGCATTACAATGTCATGTGGTGCACCTGCATTAGCACCCATTGGAACTCTTGGAGCAACTGCTCTTGGAGTACCTGTTTGTTTAACTACTGGAGGTAACGCTGCTATAACTATAGTAGGTATACCTGCTTCTTCAATTGCTCTCTGCACCAATACTGCAGAGCGGTGGCAGGTTCCTCATCCAGCAGTCATTAATACTGCATCTACCCCTTCGTCTTTCAAAATCTTAGCGATAGCTGGACCAGTTTCTTCTCTAAATTTTTGTTGGTTTCCACCGCCGCCCATAAATCCTATATGAGTTTCTGCAACTTCTTTTATAAAGCCTTCTGCTGCAATTTCCCTTAATCTATCTATTGGGAACATGCAGTTAATATCTTTGTTAACGTCTCCGTTATCATATCCACCATGTGATACCATAAGTTCTCCTGATGGAGTATCTCCTGGTACTGTTCTATAAGTGAAATCTCCTGCTAAGTTAAATCTCTTATCTGACTTTAAGTGTACTCCTGCAGCTGTAGCTATTGCTACCTTCATATCTTTTAACTCTTTTGTAACTGGAGTCCATACTGGTGGTGGTGTTATAGGAACATATATTTCTGATTGAAAACCCTTAACAACAGTTAAATCCATTATAAATTACCTTCCTTTCTATTCCTTTTCTCTAAATTACTCACATACTTTTCATTAACTTCTTTGGACAAAACTTCAATGAAGCTCATCCTAAATGCTACTTCCTGTCCTACTTTTAAAGGATAGTCAGTTATAAGCATTCTTAGCGGTATCTTAAGATAACCTAATCTGCCTTTTAGGTCAATTGCAGCACAACCATCGTGTACCTCAACAATAACTCCCTGCATTTCGATTATTTTATCACCATACTTTAATTCCATTTATATTACCCTCTTTTAGGAGTATTTCTCTTTTCTCTTTTCGCTCATTGGTAGAGAAGTTTCGTTTGGAACTCTATCTATTGTTCTTCCAGTAGCTTTTTCAATTAACTCCAAATTGCTATCTAAAACATTTCTGTTATATTGTCTTTCAGCAGCCTTAACATCCTCTCCTGCTATAGCAGCCTTAAGCATTGCAGTTCCTCTTACTGCATCCTCTGGACATAATGTGTTACATCCAAGAACCTCATTTTCTATACCTGCTTCTGACTTGTTGTTATCAACCATATACTTCATATATTTGTTACCAACAACTAAAGCGCCTTGCACTGCACAGAAAGAGAATGCTACACAAGGTATTCCTCTCATACCAATCTGTTCAACGTGGCTTGCAAAATCTATATGGTTATTTCCAAAACCTTCAGTAGTTACGAAAGCTCCATCTACATCTAACGCTTCAACAACCATACCCATTCTTTCTGATACATAGAACTTTTCACTATTAATTTGTGGGCTTCCTACAAATAGTACACCACATAAATCTAATTCAGGATCATTCATAGCCTCAAGAACTAATGGTTCTCTCCAGTAATGTCTTGAACATTCTTTTGATGCAGGTCCTATACAAGTTAATGCGTGGATACCTCCATCTAATACTTCTAGTGGTGATAGCATTACAGGAACGTTTCCTAAGTCAACATTTGGTTTTCCACCTAATACTCCAACTGGCTCAACAGGAAGAATTAAGTTGTCGTGCATAGCACCTTGTCCCATTATTTCTTTAACAATTATAACTTTCTTTCTGCCTGGTCTTCTAACTTGCTTAAATTCATCTGTCTTTATTATCAATTCATCATTCTCAAGTTTCTTTAAAGCTTCTCTTATCTCTTGAGTTATCATATCTGAAGCTTTATGAGCGGCAAGAGGACCTGGTCTCTCCATATTAGTTTTAGCTTTAATTGTTACTTGAGTTTTTATTAATATCTCACCTTTATCTGGACAGCTTGGTCTTCCCCACATAATATTCTCATCTAGATATCCTTCTGATGAACCAAATTCTCCTATTTGGACTCCATCCTCATCTGTACCAGTAAGAACCATTATAGCTCCGTCAATGACCCTTGTTACTCCTGAACCAAGTTTTGAATCTGCTTCCTTTGTTGCTATTGGTTGAACATCCATTATTGTTTCGCTATATGTGTGGTAATTCTCTGGTGTTATTATATCTATTTTAATTCCTTTCACAAGCTCACTAGCTTTTACAGCATCTTCACAGATATTTTCTCTTATATAAAGAGTTGTTCCTTCTATCTTTGTTTCTGGTCCAAATTCTACTTTATCTATTTTGTAATACTTTCTTGTAAGACTTCTGATGACTTTTTCTTCTAATCTAGCTTCTTTAGCCACTGGAGCTTCTGTAGTTTCATTCTTTACTATTTTTTCAGCTTTTACCGCCATTGGCACTTGTGGTACAACAGGTGCTGAGTAAGCTGTTCCTCCAATATTTAATGGAACTTCGATATCGATACCTTTTCCTTCAGCAATCTTTATCTTTAGAATGCTGCCAGATACACTTGTTGTTGCTTTTGGTGTTTCTACCATGTTTACTACCTCCTCATATCCTTCTAATATATCAGGTGTCACAGGAGTCAATGCTGGTGCATCAACCTTTAGTATTGCACCAATAACTTGCTCTCTTGATAGAACTCTATCATTTAAGGCTATTAGTAAAGAGTCCTCAAGTTTTTCAAAGTTCATTGGATTTTCTAGGTCCTCAGCACTTATAGTTTCTCCTGCTTTTTTATTATATTTTAAAACTGCTTTTTCACTTCCTTCAGTTAGTTCAACTTCCTCAACTTCTTCTACTTTTTCTTCGGAAGCTACTACATTAACTCCTTCCATAACATCTGGAGTTAAAGGTGTAAGTGAGTCTATAGTTTTAGTTAGCTTTGCACCTAAAACCTCACCTATCTTCAAGCAGTTATCAGGTATGTTTAAAAGACCTGAATCTACCATATCCGGAAATATTGCCGGATCCTCTAAATTATCTGCTGAAATTACTGTCCCAGCTTCTGTTCTACAGCATACAACAGCCATTTCATTTTTTAGTTCTGCTGCATGTTCAGCGCTCATAGACATACTAATCCCCCCCTTAGTTTTCTTCTATTGATAACCTTCTAGTTAAAGGATAATCAACTGTTCTAAATACATGGTCTGTATGATGATATACTGGCAGACCAGCCTTTGGTGCAGATTGCATGACTGTATTTGAACAATCACTGCAATTTGAAATTAATATTCTTTCTGCTCCTTCTTTTTTCAACTGCAAAACTGCAGCAGTTTGGCCTGGTCAGTCACCGGGAGTCTTACACTTATTTGCTCCTTTTATTTCTACTACATTCTTGCAATTAGCTACTGAAACCACTTCTGATTTCATTTTTTTTGCAATATCTCTTAGCCTATCTTCATTTGCTCCACAGGCACAAACAAGAAGTCCTAACTTGCCCTTAAATTCTGGCAGTGTTATTGTTACAATTGCCCCACCGGACATTTTTGTAACAGCGGCCTTTTCTATAGCTTCGGCTTTTCCGGTGTATGGGCCACCTACTATAAGCTCACCATATTCACCTTTTATTCCTCCACATTTATCAATTAAACTTTCTATGCTTGTCCCTACAGGAATCTGGAAAAATACATTTGGCTCTTTTCCAGACTTTAATTTACCAACAACTGTTATATCCTTATCTATCACAGGCTTCCTATCGTCTACTGCCCTGGTTATGTTTGCAAGGGTTTCTGCATTTAGCACAACACATTTTGCTTCTACTGGAAGTTGAGTTGGTTCAAGCCATACATTAAGCAATTCATGTATAGCAGCTCTCTCCTCTCCCATTGGATACATATCCCTAAATTTCTTAATTTCTATGTCTGTTGAGTTTCCCAAATATGTTCTTAAAGCCTCGATAGCTTCTTTATGTTTAGACTTTATAGCTATATAAGCCTGTTTTGCTCCTGTGGCTTTCATCGAATATCTTATTCCTTTTACCACTAGTTCTGGCCTTTCTTCAATCATTTTAATGTTATGATGAAGCACAGGCTCACACTCAACACAGTTAGCTACTATGTATCCATCTGGAATTTGAGTTTTTAGTTTAATATGAGTTGGAAATCCTGCTCCTCCAGCACCAACTATCCCTGCTTCATATACGATGTCTACTATGTTTTCACACTGCTTAATCTTTACATATTCCTCTGACTGAACATCCTGAGCTTTTACAACGATTTCATTGTCTGAAACCCTAAACACTATTCCTGATACGCTACTGTGAATTTTAGCCCCAAGACCTTTTGGTTCGGCAATACACTCCCCTCTTTTAACTTCTTGTCCCTCTTTAACAATTGGAATATCAGGGGCTCCTACGTGCATCTTAAGAGGAAAACTATATAAACTTCCCATATCATCCCTCCTATTTTTTACTTACATATATTTTGGTAGCATATACCATGCCAGTAAATGTAATATAAGTAAATTAATTTATAACAAATATAAATAGCCATTTTTCAATGTATAAGCCATTGTAATAGTGGCACCTGTATTTTTAAATACATTATTTAAATTAAATATATTCGAAAAATTTGACACCTTGTAAACCTACATATACTTTACAAATCCGCCCAAACCCAATGATTTCCTAACTCTGCAATAAAAAAACAACTCTGTCAATGAATTGACACAGTTGTCAGAATATTGTAATTAAATTTCATACTTATTTAACTTATAATATAATGTGCTTCTTTTTACATTGAGAACTTTAGCTGCCTGTTGCTTATTTCCGTTAACCATACTCATAACTTCTCTAATAGTTTTCTTCTCAATATCTTCAATAATCTTTTCCAAATCATACTCGTTGGTTTTTACTTCCTCTTCAACATTAGAGTTTTCCAATATATATTCTGGAATAGAATCAACTGTTATTCTTCCATCGTTTGATAACACTACCATCCTTTGAATAACATTTTTTAACTCTCTTATATTACCTTCCCACTTGTAACCAGCCAGTATTCTATATATTCTATCATCTGCATAATTAATCTTTATGCCTTCTTGCTTAGAAACTTGATCAAGAAATAGATTGGCCAAATCCTTAACATCCTCTTTCCTGTCCTTAAGTGATGGAAGCTGTATTTGAACCACTGCCAGTCTATAAAAAAGGTCTTCTCTGAACTTATCCTCAGCTATTAGCCTTTTTAAATCCTTATTAGTAGCTGCAACTATTCTAGTGTCCGTGCTTATAGCCTTTTCACTTCCAAGCCTATAGATAACTCCGTCTTGGAGCACTCTTAAAATTTTAACCTGCATTTCTAAAGGCATGTCCCCTATCTCATCTAAAAATAAAGTTCCACCATTTGCGAACTCAAATTTTCCTATCTTTCCTTTTTTTATAGCCCCTGTAAAAGCACCTTCCACATATCCGAAGAGTTCACTTTCAAATAGGCTGTCCGGTATTGCACTACAGTTTATTGCTACAAAGTTACCTGTTCTCCCGCTAGCCTCATGTATGGCCTTTGCAAAAACTTCCTTACCTGTTCCGCTTTTTCCAGTTATAAGCACACTGGTAGAGGTTGGCGCTACCTTCTGTGCTATAGCGATAGCATCGATTATTTTCTTATTCTTGCCGATAATTGATGAAAAGTTATATTTAGATGCTATTTCATTTTTATAAGCATGCTCTAAAAATTCCACCTTTTTTCTCTCATCCTCAAGCTGTTTAGTCAAGTTTACTGCCTCTGTAACATCTCTATCAGTTGATACTACAGCAATTAAATTATTTCTTGAATTATAAAGTGGTACTACACTTAACGCTACTAGCTTCCCTTTTACTGGTTCATGAATTACATTCTCAATTCTCTTTCCTAATTTTAATCCTTCTAAACTTAAAGCATTGGGGAAAAAGTCACCTATGAATTTATCTATAATGTTATTTGCTGTAACATTATAGAGTTTTTCAGCACTTCTATTCCAATACTTTACCAGTCCATTTTCGTCACATATACAAACAGCCTCATGAAGGTTATCAAAAACATTAGTTTGAAGATTGAAAAGTTCATCCATTTTTAAGTAAAAGGTGTCCCGTAAGTTTTCACTAGTTAAAATTCCTATAACTCTTCCGTTTTCCACTACCGGAAGTCTTCCTATATTATTATCTATCATTATATCTCTTGCATCTCTTGCACATGTATTGCAATCTATAGTAACTACATTTTTATTTGAAAACTCCACGACAGGTGAGCTGAAGCATATACCCTCATTTTTTAGTTTTGCTATATCTTTCATAGTGAAAATGCCAATTAAGTTTCCTCTTGCATTTGTAATTAAAACTTCATCCCTATACAACTCTATCATTTTATCTAATGCATCTTTTATACTTTCGCTTACAGGCACCTCTATAAAATTTTTAGTCATAATATCTCTGACTTTATAAACAATAAGATCGGATATACTCATTTTTTCACCTACCTTAGTCTTTTAATTTAATTATAGTGTTATATCTGCTATATTACAATTGGAATCTTTTTATATATACATTCTAATATATCCTGGAAGCTTATTCTAGTGTCTCCTTTATATATATTAGTATAACACTGAGAGTAGATTTCGAAAACCTTTCCAACTCTAATCAAATTCATATCTATAACAGATAAATTTTCATCTTCTAACTCTAGGTAGGTTTTTTGAAACTCAATTTCCACTTTTTCTAAAAATTCATTAATCTGTATTGAACAGTTATTATTATTTTCTTTTACCCTAGCCACTATAATAAGGTCATAATTCATTTTCTCTCTTCTGTTATCTATAAGTCCTGCTCTTAATTCTGTATGTACAGGATATGTCTTTTCTACTATAAAACCTGAGTTAAACATAGGCTGGGCTAAAGCCTGCCACCCTTCTGAACAACTGTTGTTATATGTAAGTATTAACGGTGCATCCTCCTTTAGAACTCTTTTTATTTCAGTAAAACATCTAGTTAACTTGAAAATGAACTCATCTTTAGTTATTCCTTTTGCTTCACTAACAGTGACCTCGTCATCGCTTATTATATGTTCCGATTGAAAAAAGTCGTATTTATTCTCTAAAATTAATTTAGACCAGGAATAGAAAAATTCACTTAGTTCTCCATAATTGATTGCTGAATAGTATGGTGGGTCTGTAATCACTGCATCTATCGATCTTGGCGGCAAAAATGATAGGTTTTCAGCAGAGCCATACCTCAATATAGTGTTTTTATTTTTGCTAGTTAATTCATTAAAGTCACTTGCAAACTCTGAGTGGAACTCTTCATTCTTTATAACCTTATTACTGTTTTTCCCGTCTACAATTAGTCTTTCGTAGGGAAAGTAATTGAATTTTTTACTTTGCAAAATCCCTTTAAAAGATTTTGTGAAACTTCCTCTGCCAAACCTTGTTCCCCATATATTGTTTTCCACAGGATTCATCACAGGTGC
Organism: Clostridium tanneri; assembly: GCF_033659955.1. NCBI lineage: Bacteria > Bacillati > Bacillota > Clostridia > Eubacteriales > Clostridiaceae > Clostridium > Clostridium tanneri. The sequence goes on along the minus strand of NZ_JARUJP010000020.1, from coordinate 55,917 downwards.
CATATGATGATCTCCAAATAAGGGTTCAATTTTCATACATTGAGAGTTATAAATACAAAACATGTTATTAGCGTTAATTGTATTAGAAAAAACACAAAGGAATAGTTCCTTTATTATTAGGTCTGGTATTTTATCTATCTCTTCTAGTAACCTTGACAAATAATATAATTGTCTATCGTTAAACATTTGTTTCCAATACCTATAATTATGATTTTGTATCTGTTTGGTATTGTACCCATTAGGTATTTTACTATGGGGAATAAACCTCGAAATATCAATTGTTATATTTTTAGCTTTCTTTCTTATAGCATTATATTTATTCAAATCCTCTTTATCAGGAACTTTAAACCCCTTTTTGCCAGTATCAGGATCATAATACTGTATAGCATACATGCTGGAAGAAAGGGGAGTTTTTCTTTTCCTCATTATATCTCTTATTAAATTAAATTTTTCACCACAACCTGAACATATAAAGTTTCTACCTTTATAGTTACCTCTGTCTTTTTCAAAATTAAGCCCGCAGTTACTGCAATGTAACTCTAATTCATTGCCTCTAACAATTTCTCCACACCGAGGACATACGTTATAATTTTCAAAACTTTTTCTATGAACCTTGGTTATGGAGTGTGTTGGAAATAGTCTTACATATTTTCCGCAACTGGGGCATTTAACTCTCTTTACCCAAAGTATATACATTATATCTACTTCTTTTCTAATTTTCTTATCTGAATCACATATTGTTGTAGTATAGATTTCTTTTATCTCTCTTCCAATGCTTTCTTCAAGTTTATGAAATTCCTCCTCTAATCTTCTTGTTAACTCTTCTATAGAATAATACTCTTCTCTCTTATTTCTATTTGGGAGCTGAAGCTCATTTTTAGTTATAAACCAAGCTACAGGATTAATATCTATTCCTACAACCTTTCCTCCAAATCTTAAGGTATTTACAAGAGTTACTCCCCCTCCCATAAATGGATCTAATATTATCTTTCCCTTTAAAACATCATGGTTATCCTTGTAATAATTATTACTAAACGTATCTATATTATCCTCGTCTAACTGCAATGATAAAAGTATACTTCTGAATATAGCATCTGTTTTCCTTCCAAACCACTTATGAACCTGGTATATAGGCTTCTTGCTATTTGCCTCTTTTTTAGAAATACCGGATATGAACTTTACGGGAATATTCTTATAAATCATCTTAACCATATAATCACCCTTGTATCAAAATAACATCTAATTATAATTATATACAGAAAATATTCTCCCTTAAATATTTTTACACAATTTTCAAATTGTTGCGAACATCATTTTTAACCTCATCCTGTTCTATTCCTATACTCCTTAACTTCCTTGATAACATCTCCATTGTTTCCTCTGGATTGTAATAAAACTCACATCCCCTGATTCTAAAAATATCCCACCCCATTCTTTTAAGCTCTAATTTTTCTTCTATACTCTCTTTCCTACTACTACTATAACTCCCCTCTCCCTCACATATAATCGCTGCCTCATTTCTTTCGCTTCTTATTATAAAATCTACTTTATATGTTCCTAAATTAACCTTAGGTATCACTGAATATCCTCTTTTAATCAGCATTTCATAAACATCTTTTTGAAGATTGGACTTAAAATAGAGTCCAAGATTATTGCCTTTAATAGGTTGACTTTTATGATTCAAACAATAGTTCAGTAAAGAATATCTTACGCAGTCTACCTTTAAATCCTTCAAATCTATAGAATGAAATAGCCACATTTGATTTTTTGCTCTAGTTGTTGCAACATTAAACCTCCTTATATCTGAATCCTTAGTAAGAGACGTAAACTTTACATTATTTGAAACTACCATAGATAAAAACATTACATCTCTTTCATCACCCTGAAAAGAATAGGCATCCCCGCAACTAATTTTTCTTTTAGCTATTTCATCCTGTCCTAATTTTTCTCTTATCATCTCTTCTATTAAGCAGCTTTGACTCTCCCCTAAAAGAGATATAACGCCAAAAGTCATTCCTGAATACCTTTTATCTTTACAACACTCTACCATTTTGTTAACTAAACACTCTGCTTCTAAAACATTTATTGGTTTATACTTATCTCTATATCCTCCATCAACTTTTATAGCCATGACTGGTGGCTTCAAACCTTCCCGGTATCCTGCATGCCTTAGTGAATTTATCGACTTAGAATAGCATGTTTCATTACTAAAATTAATTATCTCAGGTAAACATCTAAAATGCTCCTTTAAAATTAATCTATTAGGAAATACCCTTAGAGCTGTATTATATAGGCTGGTATGAAGGTCAAACAACTCATTGTTAGGTATCTTTTTTAGATACCTACTAATTAGAGCTTCAACTTGTTCGTAATTAATTCCAATTGGTTCAGGACTTAACTGTTTATCATCACCAACTATAACAGCTTTTTCAGCTCTAGCTAATGCACAAATAGAAAATATGTTACTTTGACTACTCTCATCGATAATTATCACATCAAATAGATTACATGATAAACTTATGTTTTCAATTACAGCATTTAGAGGCATAATCCATACAGGTATAGTGTCTTTACACTCCTCCATCTCCTTTTGAGCTATTTTTCTATACTCTAGTGCTGACTTTCCTGTTCCTCTACCAAGCTTTTTCATTGCTTGCATCCATGCAAAAAGACTTTTCTTTTCTCTTTCTGTAGTTTTTAATATCTGATTATATAGGGTTCTTTTTGCTACAATTTCCTCAATAATTTTTCTTTCTTTATCCTTTTCCTGATCTATAGAGTTTTCTATATTCTCAATGTCTATATCATTAATTCCTTTCAATAAACTATTCCACTTAGCCCACCTCCATGCATTTACCCAATCTTTATAAAGAATGCTGCTGTATTGCCAATTGTTAATTATTTTTTCAGCAGTTAACGGACATTTCTTCTGTAGCTTTTCTATAAGAATATTTAATTCTAAAAACTTATTTTTTAGTGCCTTAACTCTTTCTATCTTATTTAAAGCATGTTTTATTTTAATGGTATCTAACTCGTCAACAGCTGTATATAATTCCCGTAATTTTTCATTGTTACAAAGCCACTTTTTTGTTATTTGAATATAGGCTTTTAATCTATCATATTCATCCAAATTTCTTATAGCTTCAATACAACTTATTAGGTAATCATAGCTGTCCTTCTTATACCAATTAATATTATTAGGGGCAGAAATTCTACCTAGCATTGATATAACCTTACTCTTATAGTTCTTATTCCAATTAACCATTATATTTAGCTTTTTTATATACTCTTCAATTATTAGTAAGTCTAAATTACTTTCTACTTCTGTAATTATTTTTCCACCATATTGTTTTACGGTATTATTCCATAGTGCTTTTAATTCTCTCCAAATTATTTTTTTTTGAGCGTAAAGCTTAAGAATCGATACCTGTTCTATAGTTTCTATATTATTTCCATCAATTCTACACTCTCTAATAATATAGTTGCATTCTGGATGAGATAGTCTAAAAAACCTTCCTACCCTGCCTCTTAAAGTCAAGTTATTATATAATGTATTAAGGTCATTATTAAATCTATAAATATCAACATTTCCTGGGATTTGAACAATATGGTTTCCTAATCTATTTCTTATATTACTTAAAAGTGACATATAATCATTGCATTTGCGAGCTATATCATTAAAAGATTCATAAGCTATTTTATTATTGCTATAGTTACTTAATATGCCCTCAAACATGTCATTTTCCAATTCTTCTATTTTTGATCTGCATTGCTTCAATAGATTTAAAATACCATCGTAATTACATCTATTGTTATCAGGTACCCTCCATCCCTCTATATTACTTGTGTACTCTTTATATTTATTGCTTAATCTCTTAAATTCAGTTACTACTTTACATAATTTATCACTAATTGATAGCTTGTCTACTGTAACTGCTATGCTATCATATAACTCCATGTCTTCTTTTCTTATCTCCTTTAACAAAGATAGCAACTTGTTAAATTCACTTTCATTTAGAGGTATCTGTTGTTCCTTTTCTACATTATCTTCTATCCAAGAATATTCATTACCATGCTTTGTGACCCATTTAACAGCGTCTATAACCTTATAGTTTTGTCCTTGAAAACTAAAACCTCTATTTTCAACTTTTTCAATTTCGTCAAGCTTGTTGTACAAAAACCTTTCAGTTTCCTTACAATTTTTAAGTTGCATTTCAAGTTCTTCTAGTTTCTTATATACTTTATTCTTATCTAAAGTCAAATTAGCCGCTGTTCTCTTTATAGATTCTTCCAATTCCCTTAGAGAATTAGTATCCTTTCCTAAAATACTTAAACAAAAGGGCCTTACCTGCTCCGGTATTTTTTCAAGTAAGACTCTCAAAGCTCTATCCGTTTCACTAGTTACAAGTACTCTTTTGCCATTTGCCATCAAATGACATATCAAATTAGCTAAAGTATGAGTTTTTCCTGTTCCTGGTGTCCCCTGTACCACTACACCATAGTTTTTACTTATCCTTTTAACAATTTCTTTCTGCTCATCATTTGATGGTAAAGGAAAAAACAACCTTTCATTTAGCTTGTTCCACTTTTTAACATCTTGCTCATCCTCACTTAATTTTACATCTTTCACTAATGCCTTTATTGTTTTTGGTATTGGGTAACCTCTATCTAACTCTCTTACAATGTTAGTAATCTCCTTATTCCACAGTTTTGCATTGTTCCTTTTTATTATAAACACTGAACAATCATATATAACTGGATGATTTGGTATCTCCAGGTTTGAATTGAAGGCATCCTGTTTTATTACCTTTCCATCAACACTTAGATATGCTGTTAGTTCAGAAAAAATATTAATAATACTTTCTGTTTCTCTAGGGTCTAGGTCAATTTCTCTAATTCTACCTTCCATTTCGAATATACTTTTTAAATTGGGAACATCAATCCCACTAAAGATATCTGTCTCCATTAATGTTTTATGTTGTGGATTTAACGTAAAAACTTCTTTTTCAGAATTAAAATTCAGCTTCAGCTTAGTAGTTAAGATAGGATGGAGTATACCTTCATCAGCAACCTTCCATGCCATAAGTCCATGTCCCCAAACTATTTCTATGTCCTCATTTCCCTCATCTATTTCTCTATATAAACTAAGTAATCTTGTATATAACTCATTGGACTTTTTACCTACTTTAACCCACCACTTTTTATTTGGGTTTTTATTTATAACACATCCCTCTGTTTTCTTAAGCTGACTTTCCAAGTAAAACTTATCATATCCCCAAATATTCTTTACTACTTTTTCACCTAGTTTCTTTACATTAAGCAAATATAAGAAAATATCTTTAACACACTCTCTATACTCCATTTTATACCCTCCACAATTTAATCTGTAAGTATATTTACTTTTATGTAAAATTATACCATTTCATTTTAAATTGTTCAAAATTTTCGTTTACCATAATTCATTTTTTAATGACAGGGTTTTATAAGTATTACTAGAGTATTTTACATAAAAACAGTAAAAGACGACGTAACTTAGGAATTGTTCCCTAAATTACGTCGTCTTTTACTATTTACAAGAGTTTCTTTCTATTAATTCATGCTTAAGAACATAGTTTTTAAGCTCAACTTCCTGTTTATTTATTATTTTAATAAGCATTCTCATTCCCACTGATCCCATATCATACATAGGCTCGGCTATAGTTGTAATTTTAGGATAAAATATAGCTGCGGAATATATGTTATTAAATCCTATTACATCTACCTCTTCTGGAACCTTCATTCCTTTATCCCTTAAAGCATTTATTGCTCCCATAGCAATTTCATCACTAGCACAAAATACTGCATCTACTGTGTCTTTTTCTAAAATGCTTAGCATTCCCTCATAACCATCTTGAGATTTAAGTCCTCCAAAATATGCAAACTTATCATCTACTTTTAAGTTATTTTCTAATAGTGCTTTCTTATAACCTGTATATCTTAAAGCACTAGCATTTACTGCATCCTCGTGGGTTCCTATGTATCCTATTTTCTTATTTCCTTTTTTAATCAAATACTCTGCTGCATCGAAAGCAGCTTTTTCATTATCTATAGTTACGCTTGGTATATTGCCCTCTTTGCTTGTAGTTTCAATTAAAACCATTGGTATTTGCAGCTTGTTTATTAGCTCCAGTATACTTGGCTCAAGAGAAGTACTCATATATAAAACTCCGTCTACCATCTTTTCTCTCAGGACCCTAAGATACTCCATTTCCTTTTCAGGATCGAGATCACTGTTGCAGAGCATTAAATTGTAGTCATATATATTTGCCACATCTTCTGCTCCTCTTACTATTTCAGGATAAATCTGACTTGATATATCAGGTATTATTATTCCAATAGTCTTTGTCCTTTGAGTTTTTAAACTTCTTGCTACAATATTAGGTCTGTATCCTAGCTTATCTATGGCTTCTAGAACCTTCTTCTTAGTTTCTTCGTTAACAACATCTACGTCATTTAAAACTCTGGAAACAGTAGCAATTGATACTCCCGCTTCCTTCGCTACATCCTTTATTGAGGCTGGCATACTATCAACTCCCGCTCTATATTTTAATATACTTATAATTAATTTCTTACATCTAATATATAATTATTCTCTTGATTTATAATATAAACCTTTAGACAGATTTTTATCCACAATTATTTCCTAATATTGTGAAAAAGTCTTGTCCTACTCCTAAGAATTTTACTATTAAATATTAATTTTTTTGGTGAATAAAAATGTGTATAAGATACTGAACTTATCTTATACACATTTTAAGTTACTATTTTACTACTTCTACAGCGATATTGAACTCTTCACCATTGATTTTGCATTTAGCATATTCTTTTTCTGCATTATAGATAATACCTACTGTAAGAGTTTCTTTTTTAACAGCTTCTTCGTGTTTCTTAACTACATTTTCTAAGCCTTCATTTCCAGAAACATAAAGATTGATCTTGTCAGCTACTTCAAATCCGCTTTCTTTTCTCATGTTCTGAATCTTACTTAGTATTTCTCTAAGATTTCCTTCTTCTCTTAACTCATCAGTAATTGTTGTATCTAAGACAACTCCTATAGTTCCTTCACCAGCAAATGCAAAACCTTCTAAACCTTGCATTGTAACAAGTAAATTTTCCTCATTTAACTCTATTTCTGTCTCTTCATCAACATATATTAATACAGTCTCACCGTTTCTAATTTTTTGTGCAAGTTCCATCTGATTCATAGCTGATATTTCTTTTCTTATAGCTGGTATCAACTTACCGTACTTCTTACCTATTACAGGGAGATTAGGCTTAATATCGAAGTTAACATATTTTGATAAATCAGCACCAAATAATACCTCTTTAATATTTAATTCATCCTTTATAATATCTCCATAGTACTCAGGCAGTGATTTTGCACTTACAAGCATTTCTAAAAGCGGCTGTCTGTTCTTTATATTAGCAGAGTTTCTAGCACTTCTTCCTAGCTTAACTATTCTATATGCCTCTTCCATATCTGCTTCTAAATCTCTATCTACAAGTTCCTCGTTGTACTCAGGCCACTTGCATAAATGTACACTCTCTGGTGCATCTTTATCAAGATTTACTACAAGATTTTGATATATTTCCTCGGTCATAAATGGCACAAATGGTGCAGCTATCTTTGTTAAAGTAGTAAGAACTCTATATAAAGTTACATAAGCCCCTATCTTATCATCTGTTAAATCTTCAGTCCAGAATCTAGCTCTGTTTCTTCTTACATACCAGTTTGAAAGTTCATCTACGAACTCACCAATATTAAGAGCTGCTTGAGTAATTCTGTAATTATCTAAGTGGTCTGCTGTCTCATTAATTAAGGAATTTAATCTTGACATAATCCACTTATCCATTACATTGCCACTTACAAAATCCTTATAATCTAACGGATTGAAGTTATCTAAGTCAGCGTATAATATATAGAATGAGTATACGTTCCAAAGAGTTCCTAAGAACTTTCTTTGACTTTCCTGAACAGCTTCTTCATAGAATCTTGATGGAAGCCATGGAGCACTAGCAGTGTAGAAATACCATCTAGTCGCATCTGATCCTTCGTTTTCTAGAACTACTGTTGGACTTAATACATTTCCTTTGCTCTTTGACATTTTTAAACCATGTTTATCTAGTACGTGTCCTAATACTACACAGTTTTCAAATGGACTCTTATCAAATAAAAGTGTAGATATAGCCATTAAGGTGTAGAACCATCCTCTTGTTTGGTCAACAGCTTCTGATATAAACTGCGCTGGGAAGTTTTGCTCAAACAACTCTTTATTTTCAAATGGATAATGATGTTGAGCAAATGGCATTGATCCTGAATCAAACCAGCAGTCAATTACTTCACTAACTCTCGTCATTTCCTTTCCGCACTTATCACACTTTAACTTAACTCCATCTATATATGGTTTGTGAAGCTCTATATCTTCTGGTACACTTATTCCTTTTTCCTTAAGTTCAGCTATACTTCCTATACATTCCCTATGACCACAATCACATTCCCAAATAGGAAGAGGAGTACCCCAATATCTTTCTCTACTTAAGCCCCAGTCAATAGCACCTTCTACAAAGTTACCAAAACGTCCTGTTCTTACATTATCAGGATACCAATTTGTTGCATTTGTATTCTTCACTAATCTGTCTCTTAGAGAAGACATTCTGATAAACCAAGTTTCTCTTGGGTAATATAGTAAGTGAGTATCACATCTCCAACAGAATGGGTATGAGTGTAAAAACTTCTCATCTTTATATAATAAATTGTTTTCTTTTAAATACTCTATAATCTTAGGGTCTGCTTCTTTTACAAACATTCCCTTCCATGGTGTAACTTCTTCTGTAAAACGACCTTGAGTATCAACAGGATTTACGAAGGCTAAACCGTATTTTTGGCAAGTCATATTATCGTCATCACCGAAAGCTGGTGCTGTATGAACTATTCCTGTACCATCAGTTAAAGTTACATAATCTCCGTGAACAACCTGGAACGCTTTTCCTTCTGGCTTTACAAATTTAAGCAGTTGCTCATACTCTAATCCTATTAATTCTTCACCTTTGAACTTTCTTAATATTTCATATTCACCTTCTAGCTTTCCTAAAAGTCCTTCAGCTAAAATTAAATGTTCTTCTTTATTTAACACTTCTACATAATCAAAATTTTTATTTATAGTTAATGCTATATTACTTGGTAGCGTCCAAGGTGTTGTTGTCCATGCAAGCATGTATTTATCTTCATTTTTTAATTTAAACTTAGCATAAACTGATGCTTCCTTAACGTCTTTATAACCTTGTGAAACCTCATGAGATGATAATGCAGTTCCACATCTTGGGCAATAAGGGACTATCTTATGACCCTTATATAAAAGGTCTTTATCCCATATTTGCTTTAATGCCCACCAAACTGACTCTATATAATTATTGTGGTAGGTAACATAAGGGTCTTCCATATCCACCCAAAAACCTATTCTGTCCGACATTTCTTCCCACTGGCTTACATAGGAGAATACGCTGTCTTTACATTTATGAATAAACTTCTCTACTCCGTAATTTTCAATTTGAGGCTTACCGGAAATTCCAAGAGTCTTTTCAACTTCAAGTTCTACTGGAAGACCGTGGGTATCCCATCCAGCCTTTCTAAGAACCTTGTATCCCTTCATAACCTTATACCTAGGAATTAAATCCTTCATAACTCTTGTTAATACGTGACCTATATGTGGTTTTCCATTAGCTGTTGGTGGTCCATCATAGAAAGTGAAATATTCACCATCTTCATTTAGGTCAAAGTTCTTTTTGATTACATCTCTTTCTTTCCAAAGTTTCATTACGTCTTTTTCCATATCTACGAAACTTCTAGAGTTATCAATCTTTTTGTACATGATATTAGCCCCTTTCCTTTTGTTATTGTAGATTTTTTACTATTTTTGTTATTTTATACCTAATACTTATAATTTACAAATAAAAAAAACTTCATCCAAATAGGACGAAGTTGAGTTCGCTATACCACCTATGGTACTAAAATAGTTCAAGTACTTACATACTCTATTCTTTAACGCAGAATTACGAAAAAACTTACTAAAAATCATTCAGTTTCTTAACTCCCAGGTGATTTTCTTTAAGCTCTTCCTATGGATTTCCACCCTTCTCCACTCTCTGTAAGTAACTTAGCCTAAATACTTTTCCTGTTCAACATTTCTTAACCATGTTTTTTACAAATCTTTGTAATTTGTTATTATTATATTATAACAAATTTATATTGTCAAACTTTTTATAAATATTTTTATAAATATTCATAGATTTTTACATACCTAGAGTTCTAAGTATTCCCCAAGCAACACCTTCTGCATATTTTGCCTGATACTGTTCGCTTGCTAGCTTGCTCTCTTCATCAGGATTGCTTAAAAATCCAAGTTCTACTAGTGCTGCTGGAGCAGCTGTATTCTTTATAACGTAGAACCCTGCAGTTTTTACGCCTCTATCATAGGAGCCTACTGTGCTTACTAAGCTCGATTGTATCTCAGAAGCTAATCTTTGACCTTCACTATTTCCCGCATAATAATAAGTCTCAGTACCATAAGCATTTGGCGTACCTGCAGAATTATTATGTATAGAAACAAAATATGTGGCACCTGCTTCATTGGATATGTCGCAACGTTTTTGTAAACTGTCTATTACTTCCATCGGTGTAGAACGTTGATCTGTAGTTCTAGTATATACCACCTGAACACCATGGTCTTCTAGTATCTTACCAGTCTTTAATGTAACACTAAGGGTTACATCATCTTCTTGCACACCAGTTACACCAGTAGCTCCTGTATCTCTTCCAAGTCCATGTCCAGCGTCTAACACCACAACTTTTCCAGTTCCTGAGCCCGACTTAGCCTTAACAATTAATGTAAGATTCACAGGTCTTTCATATCCAGCTACAACACCTTGATATGAATAGGTTCCCACCTTAGTTGTGTCCACTGTCTTCGGATTCCATATAACATTTACTTTTTTAGAGCTTCCGTCACTCATCACTGCAGGTATATTCAAAGGAAGTGTAAATCCATTTCCCTCAACTACATTAGCAGATAAATCTTCTACAGAACTTATAGTTAAATTTTTAGTTTTATCTATATAACTTAGAGATTTTAGTATACCATTAGCTATTGCAGAGGCACTTTTGTTTTGGTAATCTTCTGTTCCTAAAGCTGCTCCTTCTTCTGCATTAGTTAAGAAGCCCAGTTGTACCATTACTGCACTTGCTACAGTTCCCCTTAATATTTCATGTTGAGCAAGTCCTACTTTTACTCCTCTATTTAAGCGAGAAGTTTGACCTATTAGCTCATCTTGAATTGATTGAGCAAACTTTTGACCAATAGTATCTGAATCTACATAATAAGTTTCTATTCCATTTGCAGCTAAATTTTCTGGGTATGAGTTACAATGTATGCTTAGAAAAAAGTCTGACTTAGCGTTGTTTGCTATATCAAAACGTGCCTTTAATTCATTATCTTTATTCCATGATACGGAATCGCTATTTCTTGTATAAACTACCTTTACTCCATTAGCTTCTAATATCTTTCCAGCCTTTAGTGCTACTGATAAGTTTACATCCTTTTCTTTTACCCCTGTTTGTCCTATGTTTCCACTATCAGTTCCGCCATGTCCTGCATCAATAGTAACTGTATATCCCTTATCAACTACAGCATTATCTTTAATTTTAAACTGAAGTTTTACTGGTTTAATCAAGGCAGCACCATTTATAGCTTTTAATCCATCCTTTATGAATAAACTATAAGTTTTGCCATAAGCATATTGATTTTTAGGCACCATTGTTACAGATTTTTTATCTTCTCCAAGAGCTACAGTTATACTTACCGGCTGATCATTTTCATCAGTTACTGAAAAAACAGAATCATTTACCGTGTTTTCATCTAGCTCCTTATTAAACCTTACTGTCCATACCTTTCCTGCATCAATATCTGCTTTTATACCTTTGTCATCATAGGAAGCAGCTTGTACAAGATTTAAATTACTGCTGGCAATTAAAATGAATAAAAAACTTATTAACAAAAAAATATAGCCTTTTCCACTTTTCACATTATCACCTCCAAGTTTATATAAGATACTTTAAGTGAAATATATCCCAATAAGTATTATTCACCATATACTATTATAATATAAAATAACAGAATTTCACACTAAAAAGTGGCTTGATTTTGTTATTAATACAAATTTCACTTTCTTTTTTAGATCAAATACAATATAACTTTAATATGACAAACCTGACATGTATTTACAGGAATGTTTCTTTTACTTATTTTAATAAAAGTAATTAAGGTTATAATATAAGTGTATACCTTATTTAAAACTGACAAATAAAAAGAAAGAGGTGCTTTTTGTGGAAATAACTTGGCTTGGTCATTCATCTTTTTTTATTAAGGACTCTAAAGGACGAAAGATTTTAATGGACCCCTTTGATGAAAGCGTTGGATATGATGTATTTAAAGGAGATGTGGATGTTGTTACAATAAGTCATCATCACTTTGATCATGATTATCTTGAAAATGTAAATTATGAACATTCCATAGATAAAGCTGGCTTTTTTTACCTATCTGATATACCTGTAACTGGAGTTCCATCTTATCATGACAAAGTACAGGGTGCTAAACGTGGAGAAAATATAATTTTTATTCTTACTATAGATGACTATAAGGTATGCCATCTAGGTGACTTAGGTTATGTTTTATCACAGGATGATATAGAAAAGATAGGAAAAGTAGATGTTTTGCTTATACCTATTGGTGGTAATTACACATTGGATGGTAAAGAGGCTTCTCAAGTAGCTAAGCTGATTAATAGTCCTTTAGTTATACCTATGCACTATAAAACTCCTATGCTTTCTTTTGAGTTAGAAGGACTAGAAAGTTTCTTAACTTACATGAAAAATGGTGAAAGAGTTGGCAGCAACAAGTTAACCTTAGAAGGACCATTAGAAGATATAAATAAGGTCATGATATTAGATTATAAATAACTTAGAGATTTATGAAATTTTTACTTGAGAACATCTCCAAGTAAAAATTTCATATTTTTTAATAATAAATTTAGTATCCTCTTTCTCTAAACCCTAAATATTTATTAACAAGATCCTAATCTTCCATAGTTACAATAGTTCCTGAAGATATGCTTTCTTTTACATCAATAATCCTTTGATTGCTAGAACCTCTAAACTTAAGACTATCATCTTTCTTATCTTCTTCAAACTTACCGTCAATTAAAACATCAATATTTGACAATAAATTTTCCCATCCCTTTTCTTTATTTGCTCTATCAATGATGCAATTAAATGTATATCCTGTGTAGCACCAAATGTTTAATCCTAATTCTTTTATCTTCTCTGCCATATATGCAAACTCTTCTGCTTGCTCAAATGGATCCCCACCAGAAAAAGTTACTCCCTTTATCATAGGATTTTCTTTTATACTTTTTACCAACTCATTTATACTTTTTAGTTCTCCACTGTTAAAATCGTGAGTACTTGGATTAAAGCAACCTTTACAATTGTGCCTACATCCCTGTGCAAAAAATACTCTTCTAAGACCAGGGCCATTAACTAAGCTTTCATAAGCTATTCCAGCTAGCCTAATTTGTCTATTCACTCTAATCCCTCCTAAAAAATTGCCTGTTATAGTTTTAAAAGACAGAGTATTCCCTGTCTTTTAAAACTATAATAAAATTAATAACTATTGACTGTATAAACCTGTTTATTGTTGCCATGTGATATTCTATCTGCTCTCTCAGCAACCTTACCTGAACCAAATCTTTCATCTAATGAAAGATATCCTGTTACTCTTGATACACCCTGAATATTACTGCTTTCACAGTTTGGACACTTTTCTTCTCCGTGAAGATATGTTCCACAATCTCTACAATATCTTATGTGAAAATTTATTCCTATATAGCTTATATTCGTATTATTATAAGCATAATTTAGTATATCCATAATAGTCTCTGGAGATGGGTAATCATCTATCTCTATATAACTTATATGTCCCGCATTACACAGCTTATGGTAAGGTGCCTCTATATCTATTTTGTCTTTTATTGATATAGGATATCCTACTGGTATATGATATGAATTTGTGTAGTAATCCTTATCAGTTACACCAACTACATTGCCAAATATCTTTCTATCTTGAAGTATAAATTTTCCGCTGAGTCCTTCTGCTGGGGTTGCATAACAACTCCAATTTAAGAGAGTCTCTTCTGTTAATCTGTCAGTGTATTGTCTAATATGAGATACTATTTCTATTCCTAATTCCCTAGCTTTTTCATCTTCTCCATGATGTTTTCCAACTAAAGCAGTTAGAGTCTCTGCAAGGCCAATAAATCCAATTGACCAAGTTCCTTGCTTTAGTATAGGTTCAATTGAGTCCTCTAATAAAAGATTTTCTGCTCCCTTCATTAAGCCCTGTCCCGCCACGAAAGGTAAATCTTTTACTCTTAGTCTTTTTAGAATTTCATATCTGTGCATCAAGGATTCTTTAGCTAATTGAAGTTTACTATCTAATAGTTTAAAAAACTTATTTATGTCCTTTTTTGCCATAAGACCTAATCTAGGTAAATTTATAGTAGTCGGAGCGATATTTCCTCTGCCCTTTGTTCCTGGTTCTCCATTTACATTTGAACAAACATAAGTTCTACATCCCATAGTAGCAGGTATTACTCCTTGGTCATAGTAATACTTATTAAAATCTGCATCCAGATTCATGAATGTAGGATTCATCCTCTTAGCTGCTACTCTACAGGCTAATTGGAATAAATAATAATATTGATCTCCTTGCTCTGCATTTACTCCCTTTTTAACTCTAAATATTATATTTGGAAATATAGGCTGTTCACCATTTCCTAAACCTTTTTCATATTCCTTTAAGAATACTTCACAAACTAGAGCTGCATCTTTTGAGTCTGGTATTCCTATATTAATAGATGAAAATGGCACCTGGCTTCCAGCCCTTGAATGCATGGTATTGAGGTTATAAACTATTCCCTGCATAGCCTGCTCTATAGTTCTCTTAAGCTTCTTCTCTACCATGAGGTTAAGTCTTTCTTCTTCTACTCCTAATTCCCTTAATTCTTTTATCAATTCCTGTCTAGTAGGCTCTACGAATACACCCATATCATTGTCAAAATCCGGGTGAGATTGTCCACCAAACATATCATTTTGTGTAGATTGCAAAAGTATGCATGAAAGCTCTGCAGCTGATTCTATTCTTCTAGGTGTTCTAATAGTTCCATATCCTGTATTAAAACCTCTTTCTAGTATTTCCCTAGTTGGAATATGTAAGCAGTTTGTAGTTAAATTATAGCTATCAAGATCATGATAGTATACATCTCCATTCTCATGAGCCTTAGAAAGATACTTTGGCATATTGGATAGATTATGCCACTTATTTGATTCACTTGCGATTCTTAGCAGTTTGGAACTAAAGTTGTTTCCGACATTAGCATTATCTCTATCTGTCTCTACACCTATTTTCTCTATAGCTTTCATTAAATCAGATTTTATCTCTCTTATTTTAGTTCTTTCTTTTCTATAGTAAGAATAAGCAATACCTATTTCTTTATGGCTATTTTCCAAAAGGATTGTTTCAACAATATTTTGAATTTCCTCTACATTAATTTCAGTTATATTAAGTTCCTCTATTTGTTTTATAGTTTTTTTAGTTAGATCTATGAAGTCACTTTCTTTTAAGTCATATCCTATTTCTTCAGAAGCTCCCTTTATGGCATTAGTTATCTTAATTGAATCAAATTCGACCTTTCTGCCATCTCGCTTCACAACATGTAGCATATTACATACCTCCGAACTACCATATATTGTGCTAGACACTTTGCTATTATACTATGCAAAATTTTTTTAAGCAATTTTGAAATTAATATTAAGAATATATTACCTCTCGTTAGTCTTATTTACCTTTATATTATTTTGTTTTTTATTGCAGTATGAGATTTGCTATTTAGTGAATAATTCGTAAAGAATAAAAACACACTATTATTGAGGTGATATGAAATGCTTGGAAAAATAATTGACATAAATCTTTCGGACGCTTCTGTAAATTTTCACGATGGAAGGACAATAAATATTGATATTTATCAATTACCAGCGGGAGTTAGAGTTGGTGACACTGTAAATATTCAAACAGGTTCCATGAGAATGGTGAATTATAACTCTGCTCACTTATTTTAAGGTTGTAAAAGCTTGTAATAGTAAAATAGAACTAAGAAAGCACATCGGCTTTCTTAGTTCTATTTTATTCTACTATTATAGCATTTACAGGACAACTTCCCTCTGCTTCTTTTGCTGAATCTACTGCATTTCCAGGAACCTCATCTACAACTGCTTCTGCCTTTCCATCATCATTCATCTGAAATACCTCAGGACATACTGACGGACATAATCCACATCCTATACAAGTCTCTTGATCAACTACTGCTTTCATCTGTATTCCTCCTAGTATATTTAATATTTGAACTTTATATATTTATTGTTATCAAAACAGTGTTTATTTATTATAAAAATAAATAAAGATATATAATATTTTTTTAATATTATATATCCTTATTGATATAACTTATTAATGAGCTTTTCCCTTGAAGTTATCTAGCAATATGTCATACTGTCCTGATTCCATTATATAACTTTCTACTTTGCCATTTTCCATACTTTCTACTAAATCTAAGTTTATTGGTAACTCAGCAAGTAAAGGCAATCCTATATACTCTGCTTGTTCCTCTGCTGATTTTTTACTAAACACTCTTATTTTTTCTCCACATTTTCCACAGTTAATATAAGACATGTTTTCTACTAAACCTATTATATTTACATTCATCTTTTGAGCCATTATCACTACTTTTTTAACTATCATTGATACCATGTCCTGTGGTGTAGAAACTATAACCATACCTTGAAGTGGAATCTCCTGCATTATAGTTAAAGCTATATCCCCTGTTCCTGGAGGCATATCTATAAGAAGATAATCCAACTCTCCCCACTCAGTATCTGAATACATTTGTTTTAATGCACCAGTAATAACAGGGCCTCTCCAAATCACTGGCTGCTCTTCTTCATCCGTTAACAGGTTTAAAGATATAACCTTAATTCCTGATGACGTCTCTACTGGTGAAAATTTCACATCTTTAGTATCTGCAACCTGTTTTATATCTGCTCTTTGATTATTTATTCCAAAAAATCTTGGCATTGATGGTCCTGTGATATCGCCATCTAGTACACCAACACTATATCCAGCCTTTTTTAGCTGAACTGCTAGTAATCCAGTAACTGTAGACTTTCCAACTCCACCTTTTCCACTTATAACTCCAATAATATTCTTTATGTTTCCATACTTAGGAACTGTCTTAGAACAACTTGTTTCATTGCTATTACAGCTTCCCTTACTAGGACATGTATTACAGTTTCCCATTTAAATATTCCTCCTTTGATTTACAAGTAAATACTATCATGCTAAACACTTGAAAATTTATAATATATAGTTAACTCAATTATAACACTACATTTTACATTATAAAAGTAAGAACACCCATTAAAACCCATCAGGTTTTTCCTCAGAAACCTTTATGCTCCACCTACCATTCTCATATTTATCAAATACATAAAACTTTTTCTCACTTTTCTCATTTTTATCCCAAAAAGTAATTATAGATTTATATAATGTGGATTTATATCCTTGAGTCTTTATTGTAACCCAAACATCATAATTTTCCTTGTCCTTATCTGCAATTTTAACACTCTTAAACTTATTGTTTAGATTATTCTTAAAGTCCTCTAAGTCAGTAGATAATATAAACTTTCCTGATTCCACATCATCTCTTAAGTTTATACCTACATTTGTATTTCCTTCCTTACCCTTTAGGTATTGACTCAAAGCATCTATTATAGAGCTATAATACACCTCACTAAAATCTTTTGGTTTTCTTATTGTCCAAAAACTTTTTATTATATCGTTATCTATTCTTTTAGATACGATATATATTTTATTATCACTATAAAGGTTTCCTGATTCTTTTTTATCTAGTCCAGCTACATAGCTAAATTTATGTACCTTGTTTCCTTCAATCATTTCAAAGACATAGTCTGGCTCTAGCGAACTTTTTGTTGTAGCTGCTTTAGCATTGGAAAGGATGTCATATAATTCACTAATTGCTTTCTTATCTGTAACTATAAATCTAAATCCCTGATCCCTTGTACTTTGTATTACAATTTTCTCTATTTTACCCTGCTTTATATATTCAAAATCAGTATTTTTAATCCCTAACTTTACTTTCATATCATCTAGCTTGGTACATCCAGATGAAAACATACAAAATATTAAAAGTACAACTAAAAATATTACTTTTTTGTTTCTTAAGCCTTGAAAGTTCTTATACAATTAGTTCTCCTCCTCATTTTTATTAAATAACAATACAGCACCACTGATTATATAAATATCTATATGCATAATCATTTAAAACTACAAATTACATTATATCATAATTAACATGAAAAAGTCCTTTTGTGATATTCAATCACAAGAGGACTTTTACTGGCAGCATGCTATTCTCTATAGTTTAGAGTCTGAACTATTGTTTTAAATACTGTTGGCATATTTTCTTTAAAATTCTCATCTCTCATGAAGAATGAAAATCTAAAGAATTTATCTTTATCCTTTATAAAGTATTCATATCCCTTATAATAAGTATTAGTATTGGTTTTTATTGTGTAGTTAACTAAATATCCTTCTCTATTATTTATGGTTATTGGACTGATATTGTAATCTTTATATTCATTTTGTTCACTGGATATCTTCTTACTTTCTTGAAGAAATGTTTTTAAATTCTTGTTTAGATTCCAAACCTCGATAAAGCCATGAACTTTATAATCTTTGTCCTTAAAGTCATTATGATATATTATTTCTTGTCCAGAAAAGTTTTGCTCTGATGTAGACCATTCTGATGGTAGTTTATAAGTCAGTTTACTGTCTAAAGCTTGATACTGTACTAACGAATTTATATTATTCTGCATAAGAGCAGCAAGCTTAAGCTTGGCATCAAAATGCTTTTCTAATCCTAACAAGACTAGCATAAGTCCGATTATTATAGTAGTTACCCCTAATCGCTTTCTGTTTATTATTATGACTTTCATAAATAACGCTTCCCTATATAATAAATATAAGTTCAGCCCTCACCTCCTGCACATGTTAATACATGATTATTAAATTATATGAAAATGGTACCAAAAATATTAAATATTTTTGGTACCATTTTGCGAGGTCATACATTATTTTTTTACAGGTATTAATATTGTAGAGGTCTTAAAATCATAAAACATAAGCCAGTACCCGAAAGTTTCATCTTTATCGACTGGTACCCAGGTAACAAAACCAGATCTTCCTCCAAAAGGCTGTTCTTTAACATCTTTTAAACCAGGCACTCCATAAATTAGGTACTTAACCTCTCCTGATTTATCACACTTATATCCAATTAAGCAATGACCATATTTTTTAATATACTGGAAATAACTTTGCATAGGATAGTATATTATTCTATGCCTATCGTGATCCCTCATATCCTGCATATCTTCTTTACAGCTAATAGGAACCTTGTACCATCTACATCTTTTAATTTCTCTACATATGCCAGGAAGTTCATCAAAGTCTTTTACTAGGCCTTTAAAAAACTTAGCTGTTCCTCCTCTTGGATAGTCTTCTTCATCGTTTCTATACTCATCAGCTTCACTATCACTAGTTTCATCACTTTGCTCGTTTTTATTATCTTCTTCTATAGATTCCTGATCATCCCTGTCCTGATTTTCCTCACCTAATAAAGGCACTGGCTCAGACTCTCTTTCTTCTTCAACTGAAGGCTCTGACACTTTCTCTTCCTCAGGGATCCTTGGAGACTCTTCCTCTCCATCTTCTTCAGTAGCCTCAACTATGTTCTCGTCCTTTATAACTGCATTTCTTATTTGCTGTAAATCATCCTGCTCTTCTGGAACATCTAAAGCTTCCTTTTCCTCTTCCTTAACACGTTCTATACTTTCTTCATACTTATCGAAGATGCTTTTTTCTTCGGCAGATTCTTTATTAATCACCTTTTCTTCTTCGTCAATACCTCTATCCTTATCTTCAATCATCTCAAAGCTTTTCCATTGAGGTATTTCTGTACTTGCAAAACCACTCATAACTGGTACTATATTACCACTTAAAACTCTAACTATAGCAGCCCCCGACACCTTATCCATAGATATACCACTACCTGCAACATTACCTACAGGATACTCATAACAAATGTCTGCTCTTCCATAATCATCTATGTTCATCTCACCAATCTTAATTATCTTTTTTACATCCTTCTTATTACATATTAAAACCATGTAATAAGGCGCTACTTCCTTTTTCAAGTTTTGCACATAGTACGATATTTTGCACTTGTCATTCTTTAATTCCAATTTAGCATAACCTGACGCTACCTTGTCAGAAGCTAGGGAGTATCCCTTTTCATCTTCTTGTAATATTATGAAATACCTACTATAACTCTTTTTTTGTGCCAACTTCGTATACCTCCATATATTTCATTCATTATAATATATGAGGTAATATTCAAAAAGTGAACAACTTGTCGGTAAAAAGATTATGATAAATCTAATATGCAGTCTGAAAGTCTTCCAAATTCAGCTAAAGATAGGGTTTCACCTCTTCTTTTAGGATCTATCTCTGCGTTACTAAAAGCAGTTTCCATAGTCTCCTTTGGCAATTTTAAACTTTTAAGAGCATTCCATAGAGTTTTTCTTCTCATATTAAAGGAATTTCTTACAATCTTAAAAAATAAATCTTTATCTTTAACATCAACTCTAGGATTCTTAAGCTTATCTAGCCTTAATACAATGGAATCCACCTTTGGTCTTGGAACAAAAGATCCTGGACTTACTTTTCTTATAACTTCTATATCACAATAGTACTGAACAAGTATTGAAAGCGAGCCATATTCCTTAGTATCAGGTTCTGCTGCAATTCTTTCTCCAACTTCTTTCTGTATCATTATAGTTAGAGAGTCAAAGTTATATCCTCCATTTAAAAGTCTTGAAATTATAGGTGTAGTCACGTAATAAGGCAAATTAGCAACAAGTTTAACATTTTTTTCTCCCCCTATAATTTCATTAAAATTTACTTTTAATGCATCTTTATGTATTAGTTCAAAATTATCAAATTCTTTAAGTTCTTCTGTTAAAATAGGTATTAGGTCTGAGTCCAATTCGATTGCATATACCTTCTTAGCCTTCTTTAACAATTCTCTAGTTAATGTCCCAACTCCTGGACCTATTTCTATAACAGTATCTTCTTCAGTTACATTTGCACTATTAACTATATCCATTAATACCGAGTTATCAATCAAAAAATTTTGTCCAAGGCTCTTAGAAAATCTGAACCCGTATTTTTCAACTATATCCTTAGTAAGTAAATTTTCCATATTATTTCTCCTTATCTATTCTTTTTATTGCTATTATAAATTCATCTTTAGTTATTCCATAGTTATTAAGTCGAGTTAAAAATTGGGCAGCATTACAATAACCTATTCCTAACTCTTTACCTAAAGCATCTCTTTTTTCTTTTGAATTAGTATTTCCTGCAAGACCAAAAAAAATCATATCATTTATGTCGAATTCACTTCTTTTCTCTTTCAACTCACACTTAGCTGCCTCTAAAGCTCTTATTATAGTTTCTGGTTCAGCATTTTCCACTCCTATATCCCCGTCCTTTGTACCATCCTTTCGAGATATATAAGCATGCTTAATTCCTTCTACTCTTTTAGATATAATCCTTCTTATTTTTTCGCCTGCAAAATCCGGATCTGTTAATACAATTACCCCTTGTCTTTTCTGAGCTTCTTTTATCCTATCTATAACCTTCTTATTTATTCCAAAGCCCCCTACTGCTATGATTTCAGCATCTACCGCTCTTTTAACTGCAGTAATGTCATCTCTTCCCTCAACTACAATAACTTCTTTTATCATAATTTCCCTCCGTTAGAATTACAAATATACTACATTAATAAGTATTAACACTTATTAATAATATCATAAACAATATAATGAAGTTAACTAAAAATGGTAGACATAGCAATTTTCCTAAAAGAAAAGTAGGAGCTACTTAAGCTCCTACTTTACTTAACCACATAAACATTTACCCATCTAACGCCCCAGTTGTCCGCTTCTGAACTAGAATTAAAAAACAAGTCTATTTTGTTTCCCTTTATAGCTCCACCAGTATCTTCTGCAACGGCATATCCATACCCATCAACATACAGCTTTGTACCAAGTGGAATAACTCTTGGATCAACTGCTATAGAGCTATAGCTATTACTGTTTCTTTTTGCAACAGTTCCAGTTGCTGTAATTCCAAATCCGGCATTACCAGGACTTTTACCTGTACTTTCATAATCTGCAGTATACGCAGTAGCCCTCATCCTCATGGATTTTGTATAAGCAACTTTTCCTCCACGGGAAGGGGTATATGTGCTAAGTGTTCCCATAGCTACAACTTTTTGTACAGGCTGTTTTTTAATTATTTCAGTTATTACTTTTCTTGAAACTTCTTTACCATTTTCATAAATAACTTTGGTTACAGTTTCTTTTTCTCCTAATTGTCCCTCTTGTATAACTTTATTTTTGCCCTGTTCCATTTCATCATCTTTTTTTACAACCGTTGTATAATCTATTTTTTTATTTTCTTTTACTTCCTTAGTTTCTACCCTTGTTATTACTACTTTTAATCCATCTTTAATTGCTAAATCCTTTGCTGGATATACTTTATCAAAATCTTGAAGTCCTATTCCTTCAGCTTGCAACATTTTCTCAACGTTTTGTTCCGCTGATTCAATGGTTACCTGCTTTCCATCTGCTTCCACATGAACCTTAACAGCTCTTTTTATGGATATTTTCTTTCCTTCTTCAACTCTACTGTCCAGACTAGGTGTGGTTTTGTCCTTTGGTCCTACAACTATATTGTTATTGCTTAAAGCTTTTTTGTAAGTTCTACTAAACGTAGTAATCTGTTTATCCTGTCCATCAACAGAAACTGTTATTGTCTTCCTTGTGCTGAAAATTAATACTGTCAAAGCAATAAGAATTATTGATACTGACATGAAAATAAATTTAGGACCATTGGAAAAGTATTTTTTTAAGTAACTTGTGATTTTTTCCACCATAAGAATACCTCCTCCGGGCAAGAGCGACATCAATCATTATAATTGCTATAACTTCTTATGTCAAATATCACTCATGCTTTTTAGACTGTTTAATGCACATACCTGCATAAAACTAAAAAAATAAAATATTATGATAGCAAATTATTTTAACAGTCTAATACGGCTTTCGGTGGAATTTTGTTAAACTATTATAATTATATTCTCTATGGAGAATCTTTATGACAAAAATTAATTTTTTGTTAATATTATAGATATTCCTTTTTGATTTTACACTACTTTCTTATGTTTAGCAACTTCTCAACATTGAAAATAGTCCAATTACTTACCTCTTCTGGTTTAATATCTTTAATTTCTGCCACCTTTTCTATCATATTCCTAATGTATTCAGATCTATTTCTTTTCCCCCTAAAAGGAACTGGAGCCATGTACGGACAATCTGTTTCTAATAGTATTCTATCAATAGGAACTTCTTTAACTACTTCTATAATCTTTCTAGCATTTTTAAATGTTATAACACCAGTAAAACCTATGTAATAACCTAACTTTAGACACTCCCTGGCAAACTCTACGCTTCCAGAAAAACAATGAATTTCTCCAGTTACTCCTTTAAATTGTTTTATTATGTTCAGAGTATCCTCATGGGCATCCCTATCATGTATTATTACTGGCAGATTTAGTTCCTTTGCCAACTCCATTTGCCTTATAAATACTTCCTTCTGTATCTTTCTATCTGGATTCTCCTCCCAATAATAGTCCAGCCCTATTTCTCCTATAGCTTTAACTTTTTCATTCTTAGCCAACTTTTTTAGTTCGACTAACGTATCCTCTCCGAATTTATCTGCATGTTCAGGATGTATGCCTACTGCTGCATAAAAAAAATCGTATTTATCAGCAAGGTTAACAGATTGAACACATCCCTCTAAAGATGCTCCACAATTTAGAACTCCTATTACATTGTTTTTTTTAAGCTCTTCTATTACTAAATTTCTGTCTTCATCAAACTGTTCATCATCATAATGGGCGTGAGCATCAAATATTTTAATTGCTTTATCTAGTTCAATGTTATCCATCATCTGTATCTTCTCCATTTCAAACACTTAAGTGTAAACTCTTTTGTTTTTAGTTAACCTAGAAAATATATGTAAAATTGACAGCCACCAATATATTACCATTTTATTACATTTTCAATTATAGTCAAGCTATTTTTAGTAAAAACTCATTTAACTTCTCATGTAAACAAAATTCCCTACTTATTTACAAGTTTTGTTAATAAAAATACCCCATAGGATTATTATCATATAGGGTATTTCTAAATCAATTTGTTCTATAATCAGTCTTTCTTCTAATAATCCTCATAGTAAATGATAATTTATATACTTTTATCTAACTACGCTTCCAGTTGGAAGTTCTCCAGGTATAGAAACTGTAAATAACTTACTATCATCATCTGTAGAAGCTGCTAGTATCATTCCCTGTGAAAGTTCCCCTCTAAGCTTAACAGGTTTCAAGTTAGCAACTAATACTACATATTTTCCTACTAAATCTTCAGGTTTATAATGTTTAGCTATACCTGATATTACCTGTCTTTCCTCTCCATTTAATTCAACCTTTAACTTAAGAAGTTTTTTAGCTCCTTTTACAGGTTCACACTCTAAAACCTTAACTACTCTTAAGTCTATTTTTTCAAAATCCTCAATCGTTATCTCTTCTTTTAAAGGTTGCATTTTAGGTTTATTCTCACCTAACTGCTGTTCTTTAAGAGCATTTAACTCTTCAATTTTCTTTTCTACGTCTATTCTTGGGAATATGATTTCTCCCTTATTAACCTTTGTTCCTGCACTGGTTCCATCAAAAGCGGCTACACTATTCCAACTAGTTAGCTCTACATTTAACTGCTTATTGATTTTTTCACTTGTTTCAGGAAGGAAGGCTGAAAGACATACGGAAGTTATTCTTAAGGATTCTGCTAAGTTATAAAGCACTGTTCCAAGTCTTTCTTTATTTGATTCATCCTTTGCAAGTATCCATGGAGTAGTTTCATCTATATATTTGTTAGATCTTGATATAAGCTCCCATATACTATCTAATGCTTCAGGAATTCTCAAGTTATTCATATTCTTTTCTACCTTTATAGGAGTTTCCAAAGCAAGGTTTATAAGTTCGTTATCAATAACATCTTTTGCTGTTGGTGCTGGTATTATACCATCAAAATATTTTTCTACCATTGTGCAAGTTCTTGATAAAAGATTACCTAAGTCATTTGCTAAATCTGAGTTTATCTTCTTTATAAATATCTCATTGTTAAATAAACCGTCTGATCCAAAAGGAATTTCTCTTAGTAGGTAATATCTTACAGGATCTGTCCCGAAATGGTTTACTAAAACTACTGGATCCACAACGTTTCCTTTAGATTTTGACATTTTTCCACCGTCTACTAAAAGCCAGCCATGACCAAAAACCTGTTTTGGAAGTGGAACTCCTAGGGCCATAAGCATAATTGGCCAATAAATAGTATGGAATCTTAAAATATCTTTACCTACTAAATGCACATCTGCAGGCCAATATTTGTTATATAGTTCATTATTTTCTCCTGCATATCCTAATGCAGTTATATAATTCGCTAAGGCATCTATCCAAACATATACAACATGCTTTTCATCAAAAGTTACAGGAACTCCCCAATCAAATGAAGTTCTTGATACACAAAGATCTTGAAGTCCAGGCTTTAAGAAATTATTTATCATTTCATTTTTTCTTGATTCTGGTTGAATGAATTCTGGATGGTTTTCTATATGCTCAATAAGCTTTGGGGCATACTTCGACATTTTGAAGAAATATGCTTCTTCTTTTGCCTTTTCAACAGGTCTTCCACAATCAGGACACTTTCCATCTGCTAGCTGAGTTTCTGTCCAAAAGGATTCACAAGGTGTACAGTACCATCCTTCATAAGAGTCCTTATATATATCTCCTTGATCATATAGTCTCTTAAAGATATCTTGAACAGCTTTTATATGATAATCCTCTGTTGTTCTTATAAACTTATCATAGCTTACATTCATCATTCCCCATAGATCCTTGATACCTGCTACTATTTCATCCACATATTGTATCGGAGTAACCCCTTTAGCCTCTGCTAGTCTTTGTATCTTTTGACCATGTTCATCAGTACCTGTTAAAAACATTACTTCATAACCTGTAAGCCTTTTAAATCTTGCTAAAGCATCTGCAGCTACAGTAGTATAAGTGTTTCCTATATGCAACTTTGCTGATGGATAATAAATCGGTGTAGTAATATAATATGTTTTTTTGTTCATTAATTTTTCCTCCTTTATTTTTCAGTTTTTAACTTTGACATTAGATTTTTATAATAAAAAGCCTCTATATGAAGATATCCTTCATATAGAGGCGTGCTTACGCTTTACCACTCTATTTTATCCTTACCTCGCGATAAAGACCTCAATAAGTAATTGAAATTTAGCATTCTCCTAAAATTCCTTATTACCCTGCAAAATAACGGTTGCTTCCGTGCTATCCTACTCTATTTTTAGATAACCTGCTCTGGAGCCATGTTCATAAACTATTGTGTCATCGGTTTTCACCACTTCCGACTCTCTTTAGACATTTTCATTTACTACTCTTTCCTTCATAGCATTTTAAATTAATAATATGTTATATATTCTATACTGTCAATATGATGTCTAAATTTTTAATAAATATTCCTTTTTACACCTAATAGTTTTATTTTTTACTAATTCTATATAGTTCTAGCTTCCAAACAAGTTTTATCTTAGAACATAATTTTCACAATATTTATCGCCAATATGACACATATCATATCTGCCATTATAGCTACCCAAAGGGTATGTCGTATTTTCTTTATCCCAACAGCTCCAAAGTATACAGTAAGGGTATAAAATATCGTTTCAGTAGACCCGATAATTATTGATGCAACTCTCCCTATGTAACTATCAGCACCAAACTTATTTAATGTTTCTGCAAAAATCCCCATTGCTCCACTTCCTGATAAGGGCTTAACGAGCACTAAAGGCACAACCTCCGGCGGAAGCCCTATGAACTTAACCACTGGTTTCACTATACTTATGAAATAATCTAATGCATTAGATTCCCTAAAGACCCCAACTGCTATAATCATCGCTAATAAGTAAGGAAAAATTCTAACACATATATATAGTCCTTCCTTTGCACCTTCTACAAAGCATTCATACACTTTTACCTTCTTAATCATTCCATAGGCAACGATTAAGAAAATAATAATGGGGATTATCGATTTTATGATGTAATCCATGCTATTTCCTCCTTAAAAATACCTTTGAAGTACTTTGCACATTGTTACTCCAAATATAGCCGCTATTCCAGTAGTAATAATTGATGGTATTATAGTTTCTGCTGGATTTTGAGAACCAACAGCTGCACGTATAGAGATAACTGTAGTTGGTATTATTTGAACACAAGCTGCATTTAAAACTAAAAATAGGGCCATATCATTACTAGCTACACCATCTTTATTCTTATTAAGTCGTTTTAGTTCCTCCATAGCTTTTATTCCAAAAGGGGTTGCTGCATTAGACAATCCCATCATATTAGCAGTAAGATTCATAACTATAGCTCCCATTGCCTTTTCATCCCTGGCAGCTTCCTTAAAAATTAGTCCTAACAACGGCCTTAGCAGCTTTGCCAGTTTATCTGTTAGACCGCTTCTTTCTGCAACTTTCACAACTCCACACCATAAACACATAATACCAGCTAGTCCAATAACAAGTTTTACTGTTGAATCTGCTGATACTATAATAGATTTTGATACCTCTGCTCCCCTTCCAGTAACAATACCAAAAATAATTCCGATAGCTAAAATAGAAAACCATATAAAGTTAATCATATTGTTTCTCTCCTTTTATTAATTGTTGACACTACTTATCATTAATGTATATGATAGAAATTAGCCAGTATTGCATAAATATTATGCTTTCATTCTATTTACTATTGAAAATAAATTTTAAGAATGTTAACATTTATGATGTGCATTATTTTTATAATTGGAGGTTAGAGATGACCATTAAGGATATAATGAAGTATATAGAAAGTGAGTACTATGTTATAAATGATACTCCTTGTGAAATATGTGGTGGAGGGTACATAGCTGAAAGCTTAAAAATTGATATTGTTGATGACGTACCTTATGACGTATGTGATTGTATCTGTTCAAGTTGCGGCTATGAGAAAACCTTCGAGTTTTGTGCACCATTTATAGATGAGGATGGATTTAATAAAGCTAAAAATATGCTAAACTAAAGGAGAGTTCATATGAAGGAAAATAACTTAAAATTAGCTCAACAGGATATTGATGAGGCTCTTTCAACTATTGAATACATGGAGAAAAGTCTTAACAACGAAAACCTTCCTAAAGATGTTTTAAAAGAAAAATTTATGTTTCTTGCAGAAAAAGTATCACAACTCGAAACAATTTTAAAAGAAGAAGGTATTCTTGAATAACATAATATAAATAATAAGCAGCTAGATTTACCAGTAAATCTAGCTGCTTATTATTTATATTCCTACTTATACTTAGGTATCTCAAAACTTAATACAGGATTTTTAACTTGAGACATAATATTATACATTCGTGGAATTTGCTTATATGCCCAAGAAACATCAGTTGCATACTGGTGAGTTCCAGGCTTTTCAGGATTCCATCTCATCTTATACAATGTGTCCTGTTTACCATTTGGATTATTTATGTATCTTGGTGAAATCCATTTTGCTCCTCCCATAATCGCTTCTTCCGGAGAAAACCATTTATTTTCATAGGCAGTTCTAGTTCCATTCAAATTAGGCTCTACATCAAAAGCACCTATTCCAAAAAAATTATATACTGGCACACCGTAATATGGGTTACCACTACTATCGTTAATTCCCCCATTAGCTAATTGAGATTTTCCATTTCCCGTTTCTAATAGCGCATGAGAAACTAGATAAGCAGGATTTATATTGGCCTCTTTAGCTGCATCTAAGAATACTTGTCCTTTTCCTTCTAATATGCCCTTTCCTTTTAATATGTTATCTAAATCCTCTGCAGTAATGCCTTCGGAGTAAGTTAACTTTAAAAATTGGTATTTTCCATAGTTATCTAAAAAATTACTAGGATTAACATAATACTTAATGTGATTCTTACTTGCTTCATTGCTCATATCGCTATACTCTACAAAAACCGGTTTTGACTCTACATTCTTCTGAATATTAATCATTTCATCAAGAGTAATACCGTAATTAGAAACTTGGCTATCTCCTATATTTGTGCTATCAACAACTCTAAAGTAATCCACGTAATAGTTATCATAATCAGTGTTTATATCTTTATGAGCGCCTGTGGTGTTTGCTCTCTTACTATATACTACAACTTTGTACTTCTCACCACTTGAACTACCTGTTAGTATTTTAGATGATGTAATTTTACCACCTTCAGCTGATACATATCCGTCTGTTAATTCCGTATATACATCTTTGTTATCTGCGTAGTTATGTACAAATATTCTATATTGTGCATCTGTTCCACTTTTAGAGTTTATAAAAAACACTGGTTTTTGATTTGATAAAAGAGAATTATAATCAAAACTTAATGATGCTATTTGCGGTACTCCTTCATAGCTTGTACCATCTGAATATTTGTTAATAGTATTAAATTGCATATTTATGGTTTTTCCCAAACTTTTTCCTGAGATTGATTTAACATCAGGACTTATTACTAGGTTATATTTTTTATTAGGGTCATATCCTGATACTATGGGACTTACTAATACAATATCTGAACTAGCCCCTATAGATACATTCACAGGGATAGTTTTACCACTATCATCAGTAACTAATATATTCTTATTATTGACTGTTTCCATTTTTAATGGACTATTGAATTTAACAACCCATTCCTTATTTATATCTATCCTAGGCGAACCTTCTGATAAATAATTAACTGCATAAACCTTCGACTGAATCAAAGATAATGAAAATATTAAAGAACAGGTAAGAGCCTTTAACCTCTTATTCATGTTTACCCCCCCAATTTCATTCCTACAATGTTATTATAAGGAAATTAAAAAGTTTTTTCCAACATTATTTTTAAAAGCTTAAAATTTGTATTTATATATTTTAAACAGAATTGTTTACTAAGCTTTAATTTCGTTATTAAATCCTTAGTTAATAAACTATATATAAATATTATCTTACTTAATAGATAATACTTTAGAATTTAGGTATAATAATTTACTGTAAAATAAATTAAAGAGGGGAGAATTTATTCAGTTGAGAAAACATCTAATAAATCATGAAGAAATGACCAACTCAGTAAGAATAAATAAATTTATAAGTGAAAAAGGCATATGCTCAAGAAGAGATGCTGATAAACTAATAGAAGAAAAACGAGTTACTATAAATGGAGTCATAGCTGAGACTGGCTCAAAAGTTGGCCCAGATGACGAGGTAAGACTCGATGGAAAATTACTAAGAAAAAAAGAGGGCAGAGTATACATAGCTCTAAATAAACCTGTTGGAATAATCAGTACCACCGAGAAAAAAGTAATAAACAATATAGTTGACTTTGTAAATTATCCAAAGCGAATCTTTCCCATTGGACGACTAGATAAAGATTCAGAAGGACTGATATTCCTAACTAACGACGGTGATATAGTTAATAAAATTCTACGGGCTGGAAATAATCATGAAAAAGAATATGTAGTTACAGTAAATAGACCTATAACTTCTGACTTTATTAAAGGTATGTCTTCAGGTGTTAAAATATTAAATACAGTAACTAAACCTTGCATAGTAAAAAAGGAAGGCACAAATACATTCAGAATTATTTTAACTCAGGGTTTAAATAGACAGATAAGAAGAATGTGTGAAGCCTTCGGATATACCGTAATAAAATTGAAAAGAGTAAGGATAATGAATGTAACTTTAAAAGACCTTCCTAATGGAAAATGGAGATATCTAACTTCAGATGAAATGGATACAATAAATAAGTTAATTTCAACCTCCATTAAAACAGAAGAGGCTTCCATATAAAGCCTCTTTCTTATTGCTATTAATTAGTATTATAATTTGGGTTAGTTAAGCGCCTTTTAAATTCTGATAATCCGTAATTAGCACTTATATATACTCTATTTAGTGTAAATATGTCCTGTGTTTTATTGGACCATCCTCCCTGAGTGGTAAAGGACATATTGTAACCTGCATACTTTGATGCTTTTACTGTATCAGTGTTGTATTTTCCAAAAGGATATGCTATGTATCTTATTTCTTTTCCTAATACTTCCTCTAGGTATTTTTTAGATCTTGTAAGTGTATCCAACTGTTTCTCGTAAGAAATCTTATCTAATTGCTCATGAGCTACTGTATGACTTTCTATATCTACTCCATTTTGTTCCATTTCCTTCAGCTGATTTAAAGTTAAGTAATCCTTTTCATTGTCAATAGCTCCTGTAATTACGAAAATAGTTGCATTAAACCCAAATTCTTTTAATGTAGGATACGCATTTTCATAGTTATCCTTATAACCATCATCAAAAGTTATAACAACTGACTTTTCCGGTATAGGTTTATTGCTTATAAAAAAACTATAAAGCTCATCAAGGGTTAAAGTAGTATAGTTATTATCTTTTAAATACTTCATTTGCTCTCTAAAGTTTTCTTTAGGAATTCTTAATTCATTTCCTTCTTCATACGCTATTGAATGATACATAAGAACTGGTACTGACTTATCGTTATATTTTATATTTACCCCAGTAAATTCTCTTTCCTTCTTTTCAATGATTTTAGGTTTATCTGATACTCCTTTATTTGCTTTGGTTTCATTATTCTGAATAAGCTTAGTATTATTAGCTTGTTGATTATCGTACTGCCTTAAGAGATAAAATATACTTACTCCTATAATTACGAGAAAAATAAAAATCCACAAAAAACCTTTATACTTTTTACTCATACTTTCACTTCCTCTAATCTGTTTTCTGAACATTAAAATATTTGTCATAATTATAATATAAATATTATATGATTAACAGTATGTATTGTTATTATTTTATCCACAACATTAATACCTAATCTGTGAATAACTTGTTAGTGTTACCTAATAGCAATTATTATTTTTCTACTTTTTTGTCACTTCTCTAATATCTTAGATAGTATCAGCAAACTCTATTATTCAGTTTATATCGCATTTTACTACAAATTACTTCTAAAATCTGTATCTATTAATATAACTAACTTTTTAAGTTGGTTATATCTTGAATATCTAACTTAAACAAACTTTATTCACATTATCCACAGTTTGCCTGTTTATAACTTGTGAAATTTATGTTGAATAATACACTTGTCTGAATATTCCGTCACATATTCACTAATTATCCATATTTAACATCACTTTTTATACACATTATCCACAATTTTGTGGACAACATGTGGATAATGTATATTATTTTCCACACTTTCTATTTCATATAATAATTCTTTATTATCTTATATCTTTCGAGAATATACTGTCGTAAATCAGATTATTTTATATGATATTTTTATTTAACTGGTGTACTGCTGTTTATATGAATTTTTAACTTATTTAGTTTAACCAATTTTACCTTACATACATATAATATTAGTAGCTATAAAGATGTAAAGCTCACTTAAATAATACATCCTTTCTTTATATGCCTTTAACCTTTTTTCCTTTAACTTTATTCTGGGGACTCCTGTCCCCAAACTTTATTATCCCTTTATGACTTTTAAGCTTAATACATATTTTCTCTAATGGAGTTCATTATAAGTTATAAGATACCTGCTCTTATAAATTAGTACATTTAAATTTTATATAAAAAATATACATAAAATCCAAATTATTTCTGTAATTTTCTTAAAATTCCAACTGTTTTGTGTTATTATTTTATTAGGAAGACTTATATTATGAAAGGTAGGGCTGTTTATGGTTAGTAAAATCATTCATGTAGATTTTAATAAAAATAAAAAAGATAAAAAGGAATCATTCCTTTCATTAATAAAAAAGATGTTAAAAAACCTATTTAGCTCTCATACTCCTCCTTCCACTCCTGACCCAGATAGCGACAAAAAAATTATATATTACAACAAAGGGATATCCTAGGTGCTAGTACAGCACCTTTTTTGTTATATTTAAAACAAATCATATTTAACAAGCTCAATGTGTTAAATTCTTATATAATCTATATCACTTCATGTTAAAATATAAGTAAAAAACTCAGGAGGATTTTGTTTATGAGAGTAGGAATTGGATATGATGTACACAAACTTGTTGAGGATAGGACTATGATAATAGGTGGAGTAACTATTCCCCATGTGAAAGGATTGCTAGGTCACTCAGATGCTGATGTTTTAATTCATGCTATAATGGACAGTCTGCTTGGTGCTTTAGCTTTAGGTGATATAGGCTATCACTTTCCGGATACAGATACAAACTATAAAAACATCTCTAGCCTTTACTTGCTTGAAAAGGTATCTAGTCTTATAGCTGATAATGGCTACGAGATAGGAAATATAGATTCTACTATAATAGCTCAAAAACCTAAGCTAGCGCCTTACATATATGATATGAGAAGAAACATCTCGGAAGCCCTAAATATTAACATAGATATGATTGGTGTAAAGGCTACTACCGAAGAGGGCCTTGGCTTTACCGGTAAAGAGGAAGGCATCGCAGCTCAAAGCATCTGCTTGCTTAATTCCATAATCTCTAAATAGTAGAACACCCCTTTAGCTGTTAGGTTAAAGGGGTGTTTTATAATACATAAACCAACATTTATGACATACTTTCTTTATCATAACTATTAACAATGTGTTGAACTAATCTTTTTATTGCACTGGCTTGACATATCAAGGACATAACAGCGAAAAATACTAATATTCTCTCCTGATCCTTCGATTCTAAATCCATTTCTTTAATTATATTTTGTAGTCGTTCTTCATTAAAATGCTCCCTTGCTAGAATATCTTCAAAGCTATCTTCCTGGATATCAGAGAAAATCTTATAAGCTTTTTCCCAAGATATAATGTCATCATCACCATTATTTATTTCGTTAAAAGCTAGATGAAACACACTTTTTATTTCCTCAGTTGTTAATATAGGTCTCATATAACTTAGAAGTACAAGCTGAGCTAAATGTACTTTGGTATAACCCCTTTTCTTACCATCCTCAGGCTTAGATATAACTTCGTTTTTAATATAATTTTGCACTATATTATTAGTATATTTATCACCTTCGAATTTATCATTTAAGTAGTCTATTACTTGTGATAGAAATAAATCATATCTAGGTAAATCATCATAAGGAACTATAGTATTCTTTGACATTTCTTTTGCTGTTTCATTTATATACTCAATACTAAACTTTCTCTTAGTCAATTTTATAATCTCCTTCTACAAATATATTATATTAACATTATAAGTTATGAATAAACCCTTTACAAGTTAAATATTATAAACTAATGTAGTACAATTAGACAAAATAACAAGGAATAATGAGCTATTGAAAGATTTAGTAACTCTTTGGAAGCAAATCGTGTTAAATTCCCTAAAATGAGTTAAATTAAATATTGTTATATGGTATGTTATACTATATAATATATTCATAAGCTAATAAATGAAAACTTAATATTATTTTTAACCTATAACTAAGGATAATATGCTAACATATAATAAAGAAAGAAAATTATTTCTCTTTATTTTGGGGGGCGATTAAAATTAATAAAAAACGGTTTTTCATATGTCTACTGCTTGCTTTTCTTTTTATATCTGTGGACATTATTACTCCTGAGTTAAGGAATTTTATGGCATGTAGCAATAATTCCGCTACTGTTTATGCAAAGGGTGGAGGAAGTCGTAGTTCTAGTAGCAAGAGCTCCGGAAGCAGCTTTAAGTCTGGAAGTTTTTCTAGTCCTAAATCCTCTTCAGGAAGTTCTACTTCTTCACCTAAATCTTCTGGAGGAGATTTTAAGTCTGGAAGTTTTTCTAATACACCGAAGTCCTCTTCAGGAGAGACTAAGTCTAATACTTCCAACACTACATCAAATTCATCCTCAAAGACAGTTAACTCTGGTACTTCTACAAGTGCACCAAAATCCTCTTCAGGAGACTTTAAGTCTGGAAGCTTTTCAAACACACCAAAATCATCTTCCGGAGAGGTTAAATCTGAATCAAATACTAATGCACCACCACCTAAGAATTATAATAGTGGAAGTAAAAGATCCTTTTTGCCAATTCCAATCCCTATACCATGGGGACATAGTAATAATTACTATGGGTCAGGTGCAGGCTATGGCGGACAAAGTCTTATGGGAAACATTATAGCTTCAGTGGTAGAGCTTATAATTCTTATTATTATTATTGTAGTTATCATTAAATTAATAAAAAAATATAGAAGAAGATAATTAAGGAGGATATTTTATGGGATTATTTAAAAGAGTTTCTAACATTTTTAGATCAAAGGTGAATTCTGCTTTAGACGAGGCAGAAAATCCAATCGAGTTATTAGACCAAAAAATAAGAGATATGGAGGAAAGCTTAAATAAAGCAAAACTTTCTTCAGCTCAAATTCTTGGAAATGTT
Organism: Clostridium tanneri; assembly: GCF_033659955.1. Lineage (NCBI taxonomy): Bacteria > Bacillati > Bacillota > Clostridia > Eubacteriales > Clostridiaceae > Clostridium > Clostridium tanneri. Next base: position 20,000 of record NZ_JARUJP010000020.1, on the reverse strand, counting down.
CACGAAATAGAAAAGAAGATGGATGAGGCTAAAAGAACCTCTCAAGAATTCGAAGAAAATGTTAAGTTTGCAATGAGCAAAGGAAATGAAGAGTTGGCAAAAAAGGCTCTTGCAAAAAAATTAGAAGCTGATAAAACTTATAATTCATTAAGTACTAGTTACGAAGATGCTCGCAAAAAAGCTGAATCAATAAAGCTGAAGCTAAGAGATCTTCAAGAAGAAATAGACAAAACTAGAACTTACAGAGATGAAGCTGCTGCACGATACAATAATGCTGAAGCTAGTAAAAAAGTAAATGAGATTTTGGCAAATGTTGATACTGGAAGTAATAAAATAAACTTAGACGACATAGAAAGAAAAATACAAAAGAAAGAATCCCTAGCTGAAGGTCTTCAAGATCTAAGGGAAGATAATTCTTTAGAAAAAGAACTTGAAAAATTAAAAGAAGTAAATCTTGATGAAGAGTTAAATAAGTATAAATAGGACTAGGGGGGTACTATGGGTAGAACTGAAGACTTTTTAAAAAGTGAGAAAGATAAATACGGCAAAATTTATATAGATATAAATTATGCTATAGATAACATTTCTCCTTTTCTCGAAAAAGATTGCCTGAAAAACAGAAAGTTTGTATCTAGAGTTTCAACTTTGAAAAAATATATAGACTCTATTGAAGCAGCAGAGCTTCAAATGAAAAAAAGTGGTTTTTTTTCAAAGCTTAATGATGACAAATATATAGGTTTGATAAAGGGCTTCAAGAGGGATAACCTAGAAGCATTATCTCAACTAGAAAAATGTAGCCACTGTAAATGCTTGAATTGTACAGCTATGTGCAAATTTGATAGCTGTCTTGGTTGCAAAAGTCATTCTCGTATAGCTTATTGTGATCATAGAAAAATAAATGTAACAAAGCATGACAACTTTCTATTAAACTTAACTAACAATAATACAGGTGAAAGTGATAAATATATTGTTCTTGCAACTCTTCAGGATGTCCAGCTAAACAAAAAGTATATTATACTAGAAAACATGGTGTCAAAAGAAAAATTTATACTTCACTATTACCCTGGTATTTCTGAAGATAACTATGGTGAAATTACTGACGCAGAAGAATTTGACTTTATAGTTTCAACATTTCAAAATATAGAAACTTAATATAGCATTAATATAAGGACTTGTTGTTACAGGTCCTTTTTTTCAACAATATACGCCATTCAAAAAAATGATTTTGGCTCACTATTTATATTCAAAATAGCTAACCTTGAACACCTTTGTTAACTTGTCCACAGATTTTGTGGATTTACTAACAAAATCTGTGGATAACCCATGACCTTTGATAACATTCGTCTTAACAGAAATTTATAAAACTTTATTCACATTGTGGATAACTTTACCTGTTAATAACATTGAATTTTTTTGTCCAAACATGTTTATATAACTTTCATTTTTCATGTTAATCTTACCTATTACAAAAAATTTTTATTTGTTTATACAATATATTTATTTAATATTAAGGAGTAAAAAATAGATTTTTGAAACAATAACTTTAGCATATAAATAAAAGAGCCACCATATAGTGTACATTTATACACCATAGGGTAGCCCTTAACTATTTTTGCGACTTGTTATAATCCTCTAAGAACTTTTCTATACCTGCATCAGTCAGCGGATGTTTAAGCATTTGCATTAATACCTTATAAGGTATTGTTGAAATATGAGCACCCGCTTTTGCACACTCTAAAACATGAATAGGAGTTCTTATACTTGCTGCTATTATTTCTGTATCCAAACCATAAAAATCAAAAATCTGGGATATATCTTGAATTACTGTAAGTCCATTACTTCCTATGTCATCTAATCTTCCCATAAATGGGCTTACAAAGCTAGCTCCTGCTTTAGCAGCAAGTAATGCCTGCTGCGCAGAAAATATTAATGTAACATTAGTCCTTATACCTTCACTAGCTAGAATAGAAACAGCCTTAAGACCTTCTTCACACATTGGTATTTTTATAACTATATTATTATGAATTTTTACAAGCTCTCTAGCTTCTTCAACCATTTTATTGGATTCTAAACTTATAACTTCTGCACTTATTGGACCATCAACTATTGAGCAAATTTCTTGAACTACATCTTTAAGATCTCTACCTTCCTTAGCAATTAGGGATGGATTAGTAGTTACACCATCTAATACTCCCCACTTAGCAACTCTTTTTATTTCGTCAACATTAGCGGTATCAATAAAAAATTTCATACTATATTCCCCCAATACTATTTATTGTAACTAACATTATACCATATTAGTCATTATTTACATAATCCAAATATTAACTTTATGTGATTTATACAAAATCTCTTATTTAACATTCTGTTTTAAAGCTTGCAAATAGATTATTAGATAAAATTTAGTGTGGTGTATTACTTACTAATTATTTTGCTGTATTTTAATTTTAAAATACCTAAATAAAATTTCCTTATTTTTCACAATAGGGTTCATAGGTTCTTAAATTTTCACGTATTGTGTATAATAGTTGATGAATGCATGTTAATAAATTCAATAAATACCTTTAAATTCAACGATATTATAATCATATATCTTATTTTATAAAGTGTTAATCCTAATCTATTTTAAAAAACTTTAGTATTTCGACATTTAATAATTTATTATCCATTTAATTACTATTTTATTTCGCAAATATCTTCCAGGTATTTTCAATAGCATTCATATGTAAAAAGGTATATACTAACATTGAAGACATTGATATATCAACATTATCTGGTATAGTAAAAAAATGTATTGTCCCATAAAATATATTGACATTTGTATATTTTGGTAGTATATTAACTATAGATGGAATTTGTTAAGAAAATTGTAAATTTGATAGTAAAATTATATTGACTTTTACTGACAAATTTGTTACTATTTAATTGTAAATATGTCGAATTGTGGAGTTAGAGGAGGAAATTTAAATGAAATCAACTGGTGTTGTAAGAAGAGTAGACGAACTAGGAAGAATAGTTATTCCTATAGAATTAAGAAGAACTTTGGATATTGCAGAAAAAGATGCATTAGAAATATATGTTGATGGTGAGCAAATCATATTAAAAAAATATGAGCCAGCATGTATCTTCTGTGGGGATGCAAGAGATGTTGTAAACTACAAAGGAAAAAACATCTGCAAAAATTGCTTAAATGAATTAAAGGGCGATAAATAAGTTCCTATACATATAAAAATAAATAACACACCTTTTTACCCACATGATTATTGTGGGTTTTTTCTTTATTAAAAAACTATTTATAAAACAAGGGTTGTCCTACAATACGTAAATATGCATTGTAAGGCAACCCCTATGTGGTTTCTATACCTAAAGTTATTATCTTCCATTACCAAATCTTATATTAAATCGTAACACTTAATTCTCGTTACACTAATAATTGTATAATCAGTTATCTTACCCTTCTAGCTCCACTATAGTCTGATCTATTTAATGGTGATATTTTAACTACATCTCCTGTTCTAGGCGCGTGAATATAGCAGTTGTTTCCAACATATATACCTACATGAGTAGCTGGTGAACCAAAGAAAACTAAATCTCCAGGCTGTAGTTGATCTCTTGACACTGAAGTGCCTACACCTTGCTGATCTGAAGCAATTCTTGGTAAACCTATACCAAAATGAGAATAAACATAGCTAGTAAAACCAGAACAGTCAAAACTGTTTGGTCCATTGCCTCCCCACTGATATGGAGTTCCTAAGAAGTTTGAAGCATAGGCAACTATAGAATCAGATGAGGCAGCAGTTGCAGAGCTTGTCCCTCTTGAGATTCTAGGAGCTGCATCTCTAACCTGTTGAACTCTGCTTTGGGCAGATGTAACAAGATTAGTAGTTGTTGTATCTCTTAATGCTAATATTTTTTCCTTGTCTTTCAAGTCTGATATAAGTTTCGTTTGATTTGATTTATCAATATTCAGCTTGGACAACTTACTTTCATTATCTTTTTTTAGTGATAATAGTTTATTATTCTGGTTATTTAGCTCTTGCTTTCTATCAGATATGGCAGCTTTTTTACTCTTTAAATCATTTACTATATTATTGTCATAATTTACTACCTTTTTCACATTTTCAACTCTTGAAATAAGATCCCCTAAATCATCTGCCTCTAGAACTACATTTAGGTAACTGTCTACCCCATTTATGTACATAGCCCTTACTCTTTTGCTAAACAGGTTCTGCTGACCTTTTATATTATCCTCAGCCTTCCCTAATTCTTCCTGAGTCTTTCTTATTTCCTTTCCTATCTTATCGATATTTCCCTTGTTGTCATCTATTTGCTTCATCACAGCAATAATCTGACTATCTAACTTCTCTACTTTTATTTCAAGTTCCTGTCTCTGATTTTGAACTTGTTTTAATGAAGTAGATCCACTATTAGCTGGTGCTGCTAGTGCCATTCCGCTTGTTGATACCGCTAAAGTTAGCGCTATGATAGCTGATAACATCTTTTTTTTCACACTCTCTACCTCCCAATATCAAAGTCCTATTTATGTTATTTAAGTAATCCTTAAATTAAATCATCTATAAACAACCTAATTATTTCTATTATATCATTAAAATACATAAAACCTCAATATTTAAATGATAATGTTTTCCAAAATAATAGAAATACACAATCATACTATTAAATTCAACAACATTTAGCACAAGTATTTTAATAATATAAATACTTGTGCTAAAATTAACTTACTTAATTAATATATAAGTACTTATTATCTATATATCAATAGAATACTTATATATCTCAGATTTTGATAACTTCCTATCCTTAGCTACCTTTTTTACCGCTTCCTTCTTACTTAAACCATCTTCTATATACATTTTAATATGCTGCTCTACAGTTAAGCTGTTCCACTTTGCTATTTGCTCACTAGCTATTTCTTCTTCTGTCTTTCCTTCAATAACGATAACAAGTTCACCTTTTACACTTTTTTCTCCATAATATTCTATTGCTTCATCTAAAGTACATCTTAATATTTGCTCATGTAATTTAGTAAGTTCTCTGCAAATCGCTATTTTTCGATTTCCAAGATTCTCTTTTAAAAAATAAAGAGAGTCCTTTAGTCTGTGTGGAGCTTCATAAAAAATTAATGTTTCTTTTCTATCCCTCAATTCCTCTATAACAAACCTTCTATCCTTGTTTTCCCTAGGCAAAAATCCTCTAAATATAAATTTAGTAGTATCAAGGCCTGAATATACTAATGCTGTAGTTACAGCAGTTGCACCTGTTAATACCTCAAACTCTATATTTTCCTCTATACATTTTGAAACTATCAAGCTTCCTGGATCTGATATGCCAGGAGTTCCAGCATCACTTACTAAAGCTATGTTTTTTCCCTCTCTAAGCCTTTCTAATAAATTTTCACTCTTACCCTGTTCATTGTGTTGATGATAACTTATAAGAGACTTTTTTATGTTAAAGTGATTCAATAGCTTAATACTTTGCCTTGTATCTTCTGCTGCTATTAAATCTACTGAATTTAACACTTCCAGCGCTCTTAATGTTATATCTTTTAAATTCCCTATAGGGGTTGGTACTAAGTACAACTTGCCACTACTCATTTTGTTAACCCTCCATTATTCAACGTTTTATCTACCATATATATCATTTAATTCATTAGTATAACTTCCATCAAGATTGTATATATATAGAGGTGCTTCCCACTTTAAAAAAGTCCCTCCATGATTTTGACCTTCAATCAGAACCATAGTAGGCGCCTTTTTAATATTTGGGTGAATCATTTTTATAAGCTTAGGTTCTATCTTATGTTTTCTCATAGTACATATAATATCTGCCAGTCTATCTGGTCTATGTATCATGTACATCCGTCCATTATCCTTTAGTACAGCTTTGACTCCTTTAATCACATCTTCTAATGTACAACATATTTCATGTCTCGCAATAGCATTTTTATCATTAGGATTTATGATCCCGGAGTTTTTAAGCTTGTATGGAGGATTCACTGTTACTATATCTACCTTTGGTAGCCCTTTAAGGAACTCTATATCTTTTAAGTCTCTGTTTATAAACTCTATTCTATCTCCTAATTTATTAAGCTTAACTGACCTTTGAGCCATATCAACCATATCTTCTTGTATTTCTATTCCTGTAATATTTACTGCTTCTGTTTTACCTGCTATTATAAAAGGAATTATGCCGGTACCACTGCATAAGTCTATAACTTTTGCACCTTTTTTTATCTTTGGGAAGTTAGCCAAAAGTACTGCATCTACCCCAAATCTAAAAGCATCTTTTTTTTGTATAACATGAATTCCTTTTAGTTGTAAATCATCTAATGTTTCTTCATCTCCTAAAAAATCTTTATTCATAATAACTAACAACCTCGCTTCATTTCTAATTATTACCCTAATTATACTTAATTATCATTTATGTACTTATAATTGTCAAATTCATTAGTATAAGGCCTCTTACTTTATATAAGTCAATAGCTAAAAAACCTTAAGATTATCATCAATCTTAAGGTTTTTAGCTATTTTTTATTATCAAGTACAGGATTACTTCCTGAGCCATTGTTTTCTATCTTATTAAACTTACTACTTACTATTATTATATCTACTCTTCTATTTCTAGCTCTTCCTTCTTCTGTAGAGTTGTCTAGAATCGGCCTATATTCACCATAACCAACTGATGAAAATCTCTCAGGAACTATTCCACAATTAGCAATAAGAAACTCTGTAGCATTAGCAGCTCTTACTGAGGATAACTGCCAATTTGAAGAGTATTGGCTAGTTCTTATAGGTATGTTGTCTGTATGACCTTCAATTCTAATATAGTTATCAATCTGATTTAATATCTTTCCTATTTCAATAATTTTTTTTTGAGACTCTGGCTTTATTTCCGCTGTTCCAATATCAAAAAATACAGTGTCATTTAAACTTACTACAAGTCCTCTCTCATCAATCTGAGTAGTTACACTGTCTTTCATTCCATTTTGTTCAAGATACTTATCTACTTGGGATTTTACCTGCTCTAACTTAGCGCTTTCACTTTTAGCCTCAATATCTTCAGTAACTTTATCACTATTTTCAGACACACTTATTGCATCTTCATTTCCTACTATAGTTTTTCCTCCTCCCATTGCAACTTTTAAGGATTCAGACATTTGTTTATATTTTGCTGCATCTACATTGCTCATAGCATACATTATTACAAAAAATATCATCAATAAAGTTATTAGGTCAGAGTAGGTAAGCAGCCATCTCTCATGATTCTCTGGTTTTTCCGGTTTTCTCTTCATACCTCAGTTTTACCATCCGTTCCTTCAAATTTTGATAATTCCTGTCTATTTAAGAATCCTTTAAGTTTTTCTGCTATAGTGTTTGGATTTATTCCCTCTTGAATATATAGTATTCCTTCGATTATTAAGGTCTTTTCCTTAATCTCTTTTTCATCTGCCGCTTTTAGCCTATGGCCTATAGGTAGCCATAAAAGGTTGGCTGATGCAACTCCATATAGTGTGGCTATAAATGCAACCGCTATCTTAGGACCAAGTGAACTAGGATCACTTAAATTACCTAGAACATGAACTAAGCCCATAACTGTTCCTATAATACCCATTGTTGGTGCAAAGCCACCTGCTTGATCAAATACTGCCGATCCCTCTCTATGTCTTTCTGATGTTGACTCTAATTCTAATTCTAATATACTTCTAACTGCTTGAGGATCTACACCATCAACAACTAATTGTAATCCCTTTCTTACAAAAGGATCTAAATTAGGGTCATTTGTTATTTCTTCTTCTAAGCTCAGTAATCCATTTTTTCTTGTTTTATAAGATACGTCCTTAAAATATGATACTAAAGATGGTAAATCTGATTTTCTCGGATTGAAAAGCACCTTAAAGATTCCTGGAAGTCTCTTTAAGGTTTCTGCTGGGAAAGCTAGTCCTACCGCTCCAATGGTTCCGCCAAAAACTATGATGCCTGCAGTTCCTGCTAAAAGAGCTCCTGCATGTCCCCCTTCTAGTAAAAAACCACCTATTAGGGATGCTAAGCCGAAGATGATAAATATAATAACTGATATATCCATAATTACCTCCATTCAATAAATTCTTCTTTAAGAAGGCCTTCTCGTTCCTATATAAATATTCGTTAAAATTATTGTAATCTTTATACAATATTATATATTTATGTTATATGTAAATTACTATAGCTACTCTAATTTATCTTAGCAAAACCTTATAAAAAATAAAAAAGCTGCCATAGGCAGCCTTTTTATTTCTAAATTATTCTTGAACTGGTGCTCCTACTGGGCAAACATTAGCACAGTTTCCGCAATCGATACAAGTATCTGCATCTATAACAAATAAAGTATCTCCTTGACTTATAGCATCAACTGGGCATTCTGAAGCGCATGCTCCACAGCTTACACATGAATCTTCTATTTTATATGCCATATGTAACACCTCCTTATAAATTTAGATGACAAGCATCTAATTTATATTTTACCACGTTTACACTAACTTTTAAAGTTAATTTTATATCACTGCGTACCCTAAATCCTCTATAGATTGCAGTAAAACCTCGCTAGTTACAAAATAGTCATCGTATATAATACTTACTTCACCTTTTTCCTTACTAATCTGACAAGCTACTACTCCCTCATTATTTGAAATTGCTCTTCTTATTTTATTAATATCTTCAGAGGTGTGCATATTGCAAATTTTAAATACAGATTTCATCCTTTACCTCCTTAGTTCTCTTTAAATAATTCCTTAATTATATCTGCATCTTCTGCGTCTTCAGGTTCAACATCGATTTTAATTTCATCTTCACTTATACTTCCTTCATATCCTCCAGAAATTAGGTCCATATCATGTATAGATACTTCCTTAATTACTTCTTCACCTTCTTCAGTTTTTATTCTGACTTTTGCACTTTCTTTTACTACTGAATTTGAAATTACTACAGCTCTTCCATCCGGAGTCTGAACAACAGAATCCACCTTCGGCATCTTTTTCCTAATATGTTCATAGGTTTCCTGCTCATAATTTAAGCAGCACATAAGTCTTCCACATATTCCTGAAATTTTAGTTGGGTTTAGTGATAAATTCTGTTCTTTAGCCATTTTTATAGATACAGGTGCAAAATCCCCCAAGAAGGTTGAACAACAAAGAGTTCTTCCACAAGGACCAAGTCCCCCTATCATCTTAGCTTCATCTCTTACTCCTATTTGTCTTAACTCAATTCTTGTTCTAAAAATAGATGCTAAATCTTTAACAAGTTCTCTAAAATCTACTCTTCCATCTGCAGTAAAATAAAATATAACTTTATTATTATCAAATGTATATTCTACATCTATAAGCTTCATCTTTAGACCATGCTGTTGAATTTTTTCCAAGCATACTTGAAAAGCTTCCTTTTCTTTTGCTTTATTTTCTGTATGCCTCTCTACATCCTCTCCTGTTGCTATTCTTATAACACTCTTTAGAGGAGATACTATTTCACTTTCATCTATTTGCTTAGGTGCTATAACACATTCTCCAAATTCTATACCCCTAGCAGTCTCTACTATTACGTTACTATTGTCTTTAACCTCTAGCTCACCTGGTGAAAAATAATATATTTTACCGGCCTTCTTAAAACGCACACCTACAACTGTTATCATACTATACCTCCTGAAGTTTCACCAACATAGAATCAAAAACTAGCGTTGAATTAACATTTCTATCTAGCTTGTTTCTAGTATCCTTAATAATATTAATAATACCATTTAGCTTGTTAAATGAAAACATTTCTGCTATATCTTTTATTTCCTTTATCTTATCAATATTTATTATTAATTCCCTATTTCCTATTTCTTTATAAATTAAAGCATCTCTTATATAAGATAAAAAACAAGTTAAAACCTCTTGCCACTCATTTTTATACTTTAGAAGAAATTCTGAGTATTTGTTGGATGTATCTAAGACATCTCTACTGCATTCCTTTAATATATCTACTACAGTATCTCTTATCTCCATTAAGGACTTATCTTCTATAAACCGCTCAGCTCTTCCTGGAACCCCATCACTAAATGCACCAATAACCTTTATTTCGTCTTCTGATAAGCTCTTATACTTATTAGTTAAAAATATTAGGATTTCCTTTTCACTTAATCTATTCAGTTTATAGATTTGACATCTTGACTTTATTGTGTCCAAAATATTCTCTAATTTCTCACAAAGCAATATTATAAAAATTCCCTTCGGAGGCTCTTCAATAGTTTTCAAAAACGCATTTTGAGCTGCTTCTGTCATTTTATCTGCTTTATATAATATAATTATCTTTTTATCACCTTCATAAGGTTTTTTATTAGTTTCTTGTATTATTTTCTTTATTTCATCAATACCTATAGATTTTTTATCCTTTAACATTGTAAACTCTACTACATCTACGTACTGTTTATCCTCATTTTTTCCTAAAAGCCTTATAGCAATTTCCCTGGCAATAAGACTTTTTCCAATGCCATCTTCACCTGCAATAACATAGGCATGTGAAAATCTTCCACTATCTATAGATTGGGTTATCTGACATCTTATCTTTTCATGCCCTACTATGTTATTAAAGTTCACTTGTTAACGCCTCCATCTAAATTTTTATAAATCTATCTACATCTACTACAAATATAGTTGCTCCTCCAACCTCTATTTCTACAGGATAAGGCACATATGCTCCTGTGGAGCCTACTATTGGTGATGGTGCAGTTATAATTTCATCTCTTACCTTACAAACCTCTTGTATTTGAGATATGACTCTATCTACAGCAGCGTCTTCCACTCCTATCATAAGCGTAGTATTACCAGCCTTTAAAAATCCTCCTGTGGTTGCAAGTTTTGTTACCCTAAACCCTGACTCTGTTAAAGTATTTATTAAATCTCCAGAATCATCATCTTGGACAATTGCTATAATTAACTTCATACAACTCATCTCCCTTTTACTATACCCTAGTACTTAACCCTAAACTTAATACTTAAATGTATTATATGTTAATTTATTCTATTTTACTATATCCTCTATAGCCTTAATATTTATATAACAACTCAATATAGTTATCTAGGCACTATATATAAGGTCCCTAAGACCTTATTAACCTGATATCATATCCTTAACTTCCCTATATATTTCATGATGTATTTCTTCAACGGATTTTAATCTTTCCTTTTCTACACACCTCACTCTTTTCCAATGATATCTATCAGATATATCGCAAGAGTTATTATATGAATGAACCAAGTACTTAAAATCTTTCTCATGTATATCCTTATCACTATGTCCTGTTATTTTGTTAGCCCTCTCATGCATAAGTTCCCTACTGTACTCAGGCGGCATATCTAAAAAGAATACGCAATCTGGAACTGGTAATCCAAATATTCTAAATTCAAAATCCCAGAGCCAATCTAAGAATTTTGTTTTTTCTTTTGTATCATTAATTTTAGAAGCCTGATGTACCATATTAGCAGTGGTATATCTGTCTGCTATAACTATTCCCCCATTTTCGTAGAAATCCTTCCACTCCCTTTTGTAGGATGCAAATCTGTCTACTGCATAAAACGTAGAAGCTACATAGGCACTTACATCCTCTGGACTACTTCCAAAATCTCCGTTGAGATACATTTTTACTAAGGCAGAGGAATCACTTTCATAGTTTGGATACTCTATTTTTTTTACTTTATACCCCTCTTTTTCAAGCCTTTCATATAACTTTTTTGTCTGAGTTGCTTTTCCACTTCCATCACAACCTTCTATAACCATGACTCTTCCTTTTGATAAACTCATATTAATTATCCTCCGTAAAATATAGAATAGTTTCATATATATACCTAATTATTTGTTACATAATTAAATCTTCTTATATCTTAATTATCAATTACTTCTATCTTATCATTTTTTAATCCCAATACATCTATACCACTATTTTTATAATAATTAATAACATCTAAAGAATCCTTATCAATTAATTCCCCTGCAGTTAGAATAGGAATACCTGGTGGGTAAGGCACAATACTTGACGCACTAATTCTGCCTAGACAATCTTTTAGATCAATATGCGTCTTTTTTTTGTTCATAACTTCAAATGGCAACATAACCATCTCAGGAATATTGTAATCAAGTAAACTTAGATTCTTTTGCTTTAGCTTACTTAAATCACATGTTTTTAAAACCTCATATAATCTTTTAAACTCGTACTCTTCATTAAAAGGTGAAAAGATTAATACAACATTAGAACTATCACTCATTTCAGCTTGAATTCCAAGCTGTCTTAAATACTTTGAAAGTAAATGACCGCTATAGCCTCTTTCTAGATTAATTACATATCTAGTAGTATCTATATTCCAAATTGTTTTTATATGATTACTAAAGTTACCTGAAGCTTTATACCTTTTATCTACAATCTCTCTGCTAAAATTATCTATATCTTCCTTATTGACTATATATATGCCATTTATCTCATTTATTTTATTCTTATAATAATTACATATACTTATGAGTCTTTCATATTCTTTTAGCCCATACCTTTCTAGATAAAACCTTGCATAATCCATAGCACATAGAAACATATATGAAGGACTGGTGCTTGAAAAAGAACTAACATAAAAGTCCGCTTTTTCTATATCTTGTCCATTGTTTATATGCAAGTAAGCTGTTTGAGTCAAGCTTGAAAGTGTTTTATGAGCACTCATAACTACCATATCAGCCCCTAGTCTAACAGCACTTTCAGGAAGCTCTTTATGTACCCCAAAGTGACAACCATGAGCTGAATCAACTAATACCTTTATCTTATACTTTTTCGCTATATTAATTATGTATTCTAAATTAGTACATATTCCATAGTAATTAGGATATGTAATTATTATTCCTTTTGCATCCTTGTTATTATCTAAAACCTGTAAAAAATGCTCCAAGTCTATCGATAGAGGAGCATTTAGTCTCTCACTTATTACATTTTGAATATATATAGGTTTTAATTTTCTCATTATTATAGCATTAAAGATAGACCTATGGCAGTTTCTCTCAACTAGTACCTTATCTCCTTCATTGAAACTACTGAATATCATAGCTAAGTTTCCAGAGGTACTGCCATTGACTAAAAAATAAGACTTTTTACTTCCATAAAAAGAGCTTAATAACTCTGATGACTCTTTTATTATACCTTCAGCATTGTGAAGATTGTCTACCCCTTCTACTTCTGTAATATCAAAATTTAAGAGGTTAGTAGCAAACTCCCTACCAATTGGAGTATTAAAAAAACCTCTTCCTTTTTTATGTCCTGGCATAGCAAAAGGTATATTATTTTCTCTAATGTATTTTAAAACACCTTCTAAAATCGGTAATTTTGACAACTTATTTCCTCTCCTCTTATAACAGCTTGAACTATAGCCTTTTTAATACATTCTTTATAGTAAATATAAAAATCTGTTTCTTCATTTACATTAATCATTCTGCCTTCACAGCATCTGCAAATTCCTCTTCCATATATCATTATACCATTATTTAGAGGCTTCCCACATATAATACATCCCTGTTTTTTCATTTAATATCCCCCTTATTAATTTCTAATACCTTAAATTATTGCCTCTCATAATATATAATATTCAACTGCTTCCATAAACTTATTTTGTCCACATAAATAAATTTACCTCAGTATAATTTTATACTGAGGTAATAATTCAAATATTAATCTTTTATTGTTACCAATGTTCCCTGTGGAACATTATCATAAATCCATTTTGCATCATTATAAGGAAGCCTTATGCACCCATGAGATGCCTTTGAGCCTAATTTCTCATATTCTGATTCTACAACATATCCATTTAAATCGTAAATAGCGCTATGGAAAAGGTAGTTATTATCAAGCCTTGTCCAATAGTAACATATGCTGTTTGAAGAGGCGTAGAAAAGCTTACCTTTACCTCCTACTAAAAACCTACCTGATGGAGTTGGTGTTTCATCTTTTCCTGTAGAGCACACAAACTCCTTATCAAGGGTTTGTCCATTGAATATATACACCCTTTGTTTACTCTTGTCTACAAGTATGTTATAAGGCCCTGATGGCGTTACCGTAGTAACCTTAGAAGCAGATACATACCCCTTTACATTATTCAAGGTATCATAATCTAGTATTTCCACATAATAATATCCATCTTTGCTATCCAATATTTTTACCTCTGAAAGGCTTCCATAGGTTGATGCAATATTAGAAGCATATGAACTCGGTGCGCTTTTTATATAAACTCTCTCAGTTTCTCCTGCATTCATTACATTAAAAGAGCTTGTCCATTCTGGTGCTTGAGGTCCTGTAGGTTTTGGACTTTCAGACTTAGGTGGTTCTGGCAGCTTATCCTCAAGCCCAACTAAATAAAGTGATTTTAGAGAAACTGCTCCTTCTAAACCTAATACATAAGTATTTTTTGCAGAAGCCAAAATATTTTTAATGTCATTTTGCTGACTTTCACTTATATATTCACTTACTAAGATCAACGGAGATCTATTTTTTTGTGCCAAAGCAGCTCCAGAAAGAGAATCCGGGAAACTAAGTGCTGAAGCTAAATATATATTTTCCATATTTAATGAATCCTTAAACCTACTTATAACCGCAAGATTCGTGCTATATCTGTCCTCTCCTGATATCCTTTCTGCATTTGTAAACTGAGATTTCACATTATCACTTATAGACCCTTCAGATCCTATTATATAAGTATACTGAATATCCTTATCAGCTAGTGAGTCTTTAACTGAATCTGGGACATAATCCTTATTTACAAGAATGATAGGAGTGTCCATAGAAGCAGCAATAGGTGCGATAGATAATGCATCTGGATATCCTTCTCCTGAAACTAAAAATACTTTATCTTTTATCCCTACGTAATCAGCTACCAAGACAGCTGTCTCGTACCTATCCTTTCCCCCTATCCTCACATACTCTATTCCCATATTACTTAAACTATCCTCTACATCCTTTGATATAGATTGTCCTATAATAAAAACTCTAGTAGTCCCATAGTTCCTAAGCTGTTGTGCTACTCTATCCTCTAGCTTCTTTTCTGTTGTCAGCATTATAGGCGCATTATACTTTTTCGAAAGGGGACTTGCACATAAAGCATCTGGGAAGTTTTCTCCAGATACCAGAATTGCATATTCAGACTTATCACTAAAATTCTGTGATATCTTTATGGAAGTTTCATATCTATCAGATCCACCTATTCGTTCATACTTTCCCTGTGCATAAACCTCTGATGTAGTGCTAATAATAAATAGAAGCAAAAGTAAAAGCTTAAAAGTATTCTTTAGTATGAATTTATTGTTTATAATAACCACTCCTCATTTAATAGATTTCTTGGGTAAGTATTGTGATTTGGCATTATATTATTAAGTTACATACTTAATTTTAATATTTTTTGGTAATATTTTCAACAAAAACATATAAACTATATGTTTTTCTTATTATAAACCTATCGGAGGTATATGTATGAAACAAGAGATAGTAACTCACTTAAGTATGCTAAAAGATGAAATATTTGATTTATCTAAATATCTTTATGAAAATCCTGAAAAAAGTTTTCAGGAATATAAAGCTTGTAATTATATAGTAAATATGCTTAAAAAAAATAACTTTAAAGTAACGGAAAATTATCTTGAGATACCAACAGCCTTTTATGCTCAATATGGTACAGGTCACCCAAAAATTTGCTATCTTTGTGAGTATGATGCCATAGATAAGGAAGGACACATTGTAGGCCATAATCTTATATCAGCTATATCTCTAGGGGCTGCAATATCCTTATCTAAGGTTGTACCCAAAATTAATGGTAGTGTCATAGTTATAGGTTGTCCAGGTGAATTTCTTGGAAGTTCAAAAGTTACTATGACAAAGCAGGGTTCTTTTAATGATATTGATGTAGTACTTATGGCTCATCCTGATGTAATAACAGCTGAAAGCGGCAGCTCTATGGCCATTGTTCCTATTAAAATAACTTATAAAAGTAAAGAAGGATTTGCTTATAGAAAATCAAAGGGCCATTCTGCTTTAGATGCATGCCTTTTTACTTTTAACACATTGGAACTACTTTCTAAAGGATTTGAAGAAGATACTTCAATTGACGGGGTTATATTAAGAGGTGGAAGTTCGCCATATCTTTTACCATCAGAAACAGAATCAAAGTTTTATATTAGAGCTCCAAAAATGAATGCAGCCTGCAACATAGAAAAAAAATTAAGAGAGCTTGTTAAGATTACAAGCAGCATAATGGAGATAGAGTCTGACATATGCTTATATGAATTGCCTTATGATGAACTTGTTCCTAATAAAGTTCTATCTAGAATATTTTCTCACAACTTAAAGGAAAGCGGCATAATAGAAATAGGCCCTCCTAAGGATACAAATTCCGGATTAAGCCTAGGTACAGTAAGCCAGGTAGTACCCTGCATACATCCTTATATTTCTATTACAGAAGATAATAAAGTTCCCTATTCATCTTCTGAGTTTGCAAAGGCTACAGTATCTGATTTTGCACAGGATAGAGTTATGAAAACTGCTCAGGCGCTTGCTTTAACCGGCTTTGACCTAAGTGAGAATGAATCATTGCTTAGTCAAGTTAAAACTGAATTTTTTAACAACAAAAAAGAGACTGTTTAGTCTCTTTTTTTGTTTTATGAATGATTTAAAATACTGATTAAGAAATGAAAACTTAAGTTAGTATATACAGAAATTATTTTCATAATATATAATATAACTAGTGATTAAACTGAAGTTACTTAGGAGGAAAATATGATTTCAATATATAAAACTGTAGATGAGCTAGGCACGCTACAATCTCTAGATACTATAGAACCTGGTTGTTGGATTAACATCGTAGCCCCTTCAGATGAAGACCTGCTTATAATATCTAAAAAGGTAGGAGTCTCCCTTGAGTTCTTAAGAGCAGCATTAGATGAAGAGGAAACATCTCGTATAGATATGGAAGATAATAATTTGCTTGTAATTGTTGATATACCCTTTACAGAGATGGAGGAAAATACTTTAACCTATGACTCATATCCTTTGGCAATTATTCACACAGAATCGACTATAATAACAGTATGCTTAAAAAATAGCAAAATTCTTACTGATTTTATAGATAGAAAGGTAAAGTCTTTTTTTACATTTAAACGCTCTAGATTTATACTACAAATACTTTATAGAATTGCAAGCTATTATTTACTATATCTAAGACAAATAGATAAAAAAAGTGTTATGATTGAGCAAAGACTTCATAAGTCCATGAGAAACAAAGAACTCATTCAACTGCTATCTTTAGAAAAGTCACTAGTTTACTTTTCTACATCTTTAAAATCAAATGAAATTACTTTAGAAAAAATGCTTAAATTAGAGCTGCTACAGAAGTATCCTGAAGACCAAGATATACTTGAGGATGTAATAATAGAGAATAAACAGGCTATCGAAATGGCCAATATATATAGCAATATTTTAAGTGGAACTATGGATGCCTTTGCGTCTATAATATCAAATAACTTAAATATTGTGATGAAACTTCTTGCTTCCCTAACTATAGTAATGTCTATACCGAATATAATCTTTGGTTCCTTTGGTATGAATGTTAACGGAATACCTTTTAGTAATAGCCCCTTGGCATTTTGGATTATTTACGGCTTAACCGGAATAATATGCTTAGTTTCAATAGCTATACTTCGTAAAAAAGATCTATTCTAATCATAAGGGTGTGATAAATTGATAGCTAAAAGATTGGAAAAAGGAGATACAATTGGACTTGTTTCTCCAGCTGGTCCTGAAAACCCAGAAAAAATAAAGGAAAGTATTAAAATTTTTGAATCTTTAGGCTTTAAAATTAAAAAAGGAAAACATATATATGATAAATTAGGGTATCTTGCTGGTACTGATAATGACAGAGCAGAAGACCTTATGAATATGTTCTTAGACAAAGATATAGATATGATTTTATGTGTAAGAGGAGGATATGGTTCCATGAGAATCCTCCCTCTTATAGACTTTGACATTATAAAGAAGAATCCTAAAATATTTGCAGGTTTTAGCGATATAACTACGTTATTAAATTGCATCGTACAGAAATGCCAATTAACAACCTTTCATTCACCTATGTGTAATTCTAACTTTTATGATGAGCCTACCATTAAAAGCTTTCTCGACACTTTAATGCTCGGTTACAAACCATTTATAATAAAAAATCCTAAGCGAATAGCAACAATAGGTATTGATAAAACTCATGCCATAGGACAATTGGTTGGAGGTAATCTTTCTTTGATTTGCAGTACCCTAGGAACTCCCTTTGAAATAGATACTAATGACAAAATCTTATTTATAGAAGAAGTAGGAGAGCAACCCTATAAAATCGATAGAATGCTAACTCAACTTCTTTTATCAGAAAAACTACAAAAATGTGCCGGTATAATACTCGGTCAATTTACTAACTGTAGGCTTCCTCACTATGAAAGAAGCTTAACCCTGCAGGAAGTAATTGAAGATAGAATCTTATCATTAGGTATTCCGGTACTAACCAATATTCAATCTGGACACTCTTACCCAAAACTAACATTACCTATCGGTGCAAGAGTTAAAATAAACTGCAAAAAGAGAGTAATAGAAGTACTAGAAGCAGTAGTAGAATAGTAACTAAAATAGCTTATTTTGTTTGTTAAATAGAAAAACACCTCACAAATTGTGAGGTGTCTTCTTATGGAGGCGCCACCCAGATTTGAACTGGGGATAAAGGTTTTGCAGACCTCTGCCTTACCACTTGGCTATAGCGCCATAATCTTAACATCTAATGCTCTTACATGATATCATCTTTATTCAATATTGTCAATATTTTTTTGCATATAATTAATATATGATATAATTATTAATGAGGTGATTTTATGATTTATTCAAATTTAAATTCTATCCTTAAAGAAAGTGATAACATCGTCTTTTTTGGTGGTGCCGGAGTGTCTACAGAGTCCTCTATTCCCGATTTTAGATCTGAGGCTGGGTTATATAAAACTAAAAACAATCTTTCATACCCACCAGAAGTTATGTTAAGTCGAAGTTTCTTTAATTCTCATACTGAAGACTTTTTTAGCTTTTACAGAACAAAAATGATATATAAAGAAGCAAAACCTAATTCAGCACATTTTGTTTTATCTCACTTGGAGAAACTAGGTAAGCTAAAAGCTATAATAACTCAAAATATTGATGGCCTACATCAATGTTCTGGTTCAAAAAATGTACTAGAATTACACGGTTCTATACATAGAAACCATTGCATGAAATGTGGTAAGTCATATAGTCTAGATTATATTATTAATAGTGAATCAATAGTTCCAAGATGTGATATATGTGGTGGTATAGTAAAACCAGATGTAATTCTCTACGAAGAAAGCCTCGATATGGATGTGCTAGAGAGTTCCATTAGATTTATTAAAAGTGCTGAAATACTCATTGTTGGAGGTACTTCTCTTGTGGTTTATCCAGCTGCTGGCTTAGTAGATTATTTTAAAGGAAAAAAGTTAATTCTAATAAACAAGTCTTCAACATCTTATGATAATAAAGCAGATATAATTATTAACGACAGTATAGGGAAAATTTTTAGCGAGGTTATATTATAATCGTTAATATAATAAAGACACTAAGTATTAATACTTAGTGTCTTTAACGTTAACCTAGCGACGTCCTACTCTTCCACTCAGTCTCCCGAGCAGTACCATCGGCGCTGAGAAGCTTAACCATCGTGTTCGGAATGGGAACGGGTGTAGCCTTCTCGCCATAATCACTAGATATAAAAATTGCTATAAACTTCGCATTTCTGCGTCAAATCCATCGCTGCGGTGCTCATTTACATCAGTAAACTCTGCTCCTCGCTCAGGCTTTTCCTTGAACTGCTCGTTTCTATCAATTTTTGAGAGTGTTCTCTCAAAATTGCACAGTGATAT
>NZ_JARUJP010000019.1:0-70293 GCF_033659955.1 Clostridium tanneri | reverse complement strand
AAGCATCCTTAATTAAGGGTGCTTTTTTTAATTGGTTTAATTATTCCTAGTAGACAAAACCATAGTAATGCTTAGGTATAGTTACCTAAATTTTAATACGTTAAGTAAAATGGAAAAGCATATGACAACATTGGCGTTATCATATGCTTTTCTATTTTATTTAAGAAAATTTTAACAAAAGGCTTGCAAATTGGTAAACATGTGTTATACTAAAAAGGTAGATGAAATTGAGAATCATTTTCATTAAGACAAATGAGAGGTGTTTAATAGAAAAGTATTTATTTAAAAAACATTTAGTGATGATAATTATATATTTAAGGAGTGAAAAGTATGGGAAAAGTAATGGGATTACATGAAGTTGAAATTAAAACTAAAGTTAGGGTGGTACAAATAAATCCTGAAAGTAAAATGAGAAGAAGGATAATGGACATGGGTATAGTTAAAGGTACAGAACTTGTATTAGAAGGAAAAGCACCTATGGGAGATCCAATAGAGATTGGAGTAAGGGGATATAATTTAAGTCTTAGAAAAAATGAAGCAAAGGATGTTATTGTGGAAGTGATATAGAATTTTTAATAATTCTTATAAGAAAAATATAAGTTATCCAAATTTATGTAACTTAGTGGAATTCTTATAGGTAAGAAAGAGATATCAGAGAGGGGAGTTTTTACAATGAGCAGCCTATGTATGCCTTTAAACTCTATTGGAATTGGCAGATATGCAGAAGTAAGCAATGTAGAAGGCGGAGAGCTTATGGGAAAAAAGCTTATGGAGATGGGAGTTAACAAAGGAGCAGTAATTGAAGTTGTGAGAAACGATGCAGGACCTTTAATTATAAGGGTTGGAGAAAGTCGTTTAGTATTAGGAAGAGGAATGGCACAAAAGGTTATGGTTAGAGAGGTTTAAAACATGAAAGTTAAGCTAAAAAGCTTTTAGAGTATAAAAATTAAGAATCATTATATTCAGCATTAAGAAATACGGGAGGAATAAGATGAGTAAGGAATTAATAATAGCTTTAGCTGGAAACCCCAATTGTGGTAAGACTAGCTTATTTAACGAGTTAACAGGTTCAAAACAACATGTAGGTAACTGGTCAGGAGTTACAGTTGAAAAGAAGGAGGGAAAGTTAAGGTTTGGTGATAGAAGCATAACTGTAGTAGACTTACCTGGAACTTATAGCCTTGGAGCCTATTCAGAGGATGAAGTAGTAGCTCGTAACTTTATAATAAAGAACAAGCCAGATGTAGTAATTAATGTAATTGACGCTAGCAATATTGAGAGAAACTTATATTTAACAATGCAGCTTTTAGAAACAGGTGCTAAGGTAATTTTAGCACTGAATATGATGGATGAAGCTAAAAATAAAAAAATAGAGATAGACATAAAAAGGTTATCGAAGGAATTTAATGTACCTGTTGTTGCCACAATAGCCACTAAGGGTGATGGTATAAAGGAACTTATAAATGAAGCTATAAAACTAGGAGATGCAGAAAAAAGTAGTGTCTATAAAGTTGACTATGGAAAAGATATAGAGAAGGAAATTGGAATCTTACAGAATGCAATTTCAGAATGTGCAGTTACTTTAGATTATCCAGCGGAGTGGACAGCAGTAAAACTTTTAGAAAATGATGAATATATAAAGAAGTACATACAGGAAAAAGAAGGGCTTAATAGCATAAGTGATAGAGCGCAAAAAAGCGAAGAAAATTTAATAGCAATAATAGGATACGAACCAGATACTTTTATAATAGATAGAAGATATGAAATAGTAAGCGAGATAATTCAAAAGACTGTTAAAAAAGAAACAGTTAGAATAGAGAGTACTTCTGATAAGATTGATAAATGGATTACCCATAAGTGGTTCGGAATACCTATATTTGCAGTAATAATGTTTACTATGTACCAAGTGAGTATGACCTTTGGAAATGGATTTTTAGGTGGAAAGGTAGATGAAGGGTTTGCACTACTAGGTGAATGGGCAGGAAATGCTTTAACTAATGCTGGCACTCCAGAATTATTAAAATCCTTTATAACAGATGGACTTATAGGCGGATTAGGATCAGTACTTGTATTTATACCTATGATTTTCACTATGTATTTTGTTATAGCAATACTTGAAGATAGTGGTTACATGGCTAGAGCTGCCTATGTAATGGATAGATTTATGAGTTCCATAGGCCTTCATGGTAAGACAGCCATATCACTTATAATATCTGGTGGTTGCAATGTGGCAGGAATAATGTCTACGAGAACGCTAGATAGCAGAAAAGATAGAATGGTAGCTATACTTATAAATCCATTTGTATCTTGTTCAGCTAGATTGCCGGTTTATGCGTTATTTGCAGGTGCTTTTTTCTCAGGTAAAAAGCTAGGAATCTTTGATCAAGGTGGAATAGTAATATTTTCTCTTTATGCATTAGGAATTATAGTTGCAATATTAGTAGGTAAATTTTTAAGCACAAATGTATTTAAAGGAGAAGAATCATATTTTATAATGGAACTTCCTCCTTATCGTATTCCAACAGCTAAAGGTTTATTTATTCATATGTGGGAAAAATCACAGCATTTTATAAAAAAGATGAGCACAGTTATTTTAGGACTAGTTATAATTGTTTGGGTACTTTCAAACTTACCAGGAGGAGTAGAACCGGGAAGTAAAGATAGTTTGATTGGTATAATAGGATCATTTATTGCTCCAATATTTGAACCAGCAGGCTTTGGAACATGGCAGTCATCAGTGGCTCTTATAACTGGCATTGGAGCTAAAGAAGCAGTGGTAAGTACTTTAGGAACGGTATATGGAGTAGGAGAAGAAAATCTTACAGCAATTATTCAACAGGCATTTACACCTCTTTCAGCTTTAGCTTTTATGGTAATGTCCCTTTTATATTGCCCTTGTGCAGCTACAATAGGAGCAATAAAAAGAGAAACAAATTCATCTAAATGGGCTTTGGCAGCAGTAGTTTATACTTGTGTAATTGGTTGGATAGCAGGAGTTTTAGTGTATCAAATAGGAAAACTTTTAGGATTTAGTTAGTAAAGAACATTAGAAGGAAAAGTCCACCCTTGAATTGAGAATGATTATCGATTTCATGATTGGTGGACTTTTTATAAAGATAACAATTCAAATATAATTACAAAAGGGTGTTGATAAATAATGATTAATGAATTCAACGACATAAATTATATTGGAGATAAGTTAAAAGAAAGAGGGTATAAGCTTACACAACAAAGGCTTCAGATAATAAAGGCAATTTATAAAAATAATATACATATGAATGCTGATGAAATATACAGTAAGGTAAAAGGTAAAAATATAGGACTCAGTACTGTATATAGGAATGTTACGATTTTGGAGGAAGTTGGTGTTCTAAAAAAGATAAATATAACTAATACCATCTACTATGAGTTGGACTTAACAGATAAATATAAGTTTCACATACATGCTAAATGTGTCAAGTGTAATAAGATAATAGACATAGAAGAAACAGAAGTTTACGGAAATTTTATGAAAAGCTTAAAGGAACGAAATGAAATTCTAATTGAGAGTACTAGTATTGTTCTATCAGGAGTATGTAAGGATTGTGAAAAGAAACTAAAAATAAGTTGATAGGTTTTTAATAGAGGTGAGTTTATTGAATGTATTCAAAAAAATAATAAATAGTATAATAGGTGAAACTAAGGGTAAAAAAAGTGATAGTGAAGATAATATTGAAATTAATAGCAATGGAGTATTAGATTTTACGGAAAAAGTAAAGAAAATTTCAGATAAAATTGCTGACAATACTTCTTCTGTAAGGGATCTCATTGATGAAATAGAAAGTTCTGCAAATAACAATTTGAGCATATCTGAAAAGTTAACAGAGGAAATGTCAACTGTATCTGCAAAGGGAGAAGAGATGTATTCCTCAATAAAGGAAATAGAGAAATCAACTTCTCTCATTGCTGAAAAAGTTTTAGAGACATCTCAAAATACTGAACTAGTTAGTAAAAAGTCAAAAAATTTAAAAGACGATGTTTTTCAATCTATACAAAATTCTAAATTCATATTAGATAAGGTAAAGTTAGAATTAAATGAGGCTATAGAAGGCTCGAAAGAAGTAGAAAAAATATATGAGTTTTCGGAAGACATAATAAAAATAACAAAACAAACAAATCTTTTAGCCCTAAATGCGTCTATTGAAGCAGCTAGAGCAGGAGAGGCAGGAAAAGGATTTACTGTAGTTGCAGGAGAAGTTAGAAAGTTAGCAGAGGAATCGGAGAAAATTGTAAAAAACATAAATGGAATAATTAATAATGTAAGTCTTTCAGTTAAAAGACTAAATAAATCCTCCTATGAGGTTCTTAGTTATCTAGCTGAAACTGTAAGTAAAGACTATGACAAGCTTATAAAGGTATGTGAAGAATATGACAATGATGCTGTAAACTTCAACAATATAATGAACAATGTAAGTAACTCAACTGGGGAGATAAGTGCATCTGTAGAAGAATTGACTAATGTAATAAACGAGGTTTCAAGTACCATAAAAAAATCTTCAGATAACGTTACGGAAATGTCCTTTGACATCTTATCAACGGTAGACAAGGTATATGAGGTCAAAGATAAGATTGAAGAAAATACAAAAGATGTTGAAAAATTAAATTTTTCAATTGAACAGTTTAAGTAATAGGAAGGGTGTGTAGAAATGTTAATGAAAATACTAAAAAGATTGGCTCAGGGTGGAAGTTATTCTAACAAATCAGTGGCAAAAGAACTAGGTATAGATGAAAGTTTAGTAGAACAAATGATTATACAACTTGAGCAGTTGAAATATATAGAGAAAGATGGTATGAATAATCTTTCAGGAAGTTGTGGCAGTAGTTGTGCTGGTTGTTCTACAAAAGGAAGTTGTTGTTCTAATAATATCGAAATTAATATATGGAGAATTACAGAGAAGGGTAAAAAGGCTATAGCATAAGTGAAATTATTGCTCCACCAATAGAAAGTTATGATATGAAGACTAATAGTAATAGGTAAAGTAATGGAGGATGGTATTATGAGTAAAGATGAACTAATAAGTTTTGTAAATATAGTGAATAATTATAATGATATAGAGTATTTATTTTCAACAATAGTATGCAGTACTAGCCCTACACTGGCAAAGGAAAAGGTATCCTCCTTACTAACTTTCAGTAATGATAACCGTAATTTGCAGAATACCTGGGAAGAGTATAAGGAGCAAATTAAAGATATATTGGAAGTGAAGTTTTTTGAATTAAAGAAGAATGAAAAAAATACTATTGTGTTATTTTATAATGAAGAAGAACTAAGGAATACCATAAGAGAAGAAAAAAACATGAAGTTTTTAAGTAGGTTTGGATATAGTAAAGAAATGAATTTAGAAGAATATTTATGTCTTCTAAGCAAGCGTTTTGAAAATCAGTGTCCTCATGAAATAGGAATTTTTTTAGGATATCCTATAGAGGATGTCATTGTTTTTACTGAATGTCCAAATAAAAAATGTAAGATGGCAGGGTATTGGAAGGTTTATCATAATCTTGAGGAAGCAAAAAGTATTTTTAAAAAATATGATGAAATAAAACATAATATTATAAGAATGATTATAAGAGGAACTAAGCCCGTTGAAATATTAGGTAGCAATGTTATTGCTAATTCAATGTGTTAAAATAATTAACATGAAAATCCTCATAAAATATTTATAAATCCACTATCGATAATTATTATTGATAGTGGATTATTGAATTTAAATTGTATGGATTAGGTACTGGATAAATAATAAAAATTTAAAATAGGTAGAAAACTAATAAGGTATTAAAATAACAATCTTAAGTCTAAGAAGAAGTAGATAGTTATTTAAGGTTGTAAACTAAATAAGTTTAATATATTATTAGTGAATATATTACTGTTTATAGTGTGAAGGGAGTGCAGAACATGTATGAGAAAGGATTGAAGATAGTTGTATCTGGAGATATTTGTATAAATTCTTTACAGTGGGTAACAGAACCTCAAAATAGTAGAGGATTAAATTGGCAGAACCATTTGAATGTACATAGCGTTTTAAAGCCAGGAGAGTCACTACTTTTAGCTAAACTTGTGGCCTTAGCAACAGGGGCCTCTATACACTCGCCTAAAATAGATGATATAGAATTAAATATATCAAAGGATTTTCTTCGTTCCATTGCGGAGCTGGAACCTTTTCCTATGTCTGCCGATAAAAAAAAGAACAAGAAGGTATACAGAATAAAACGGTTTCTTGGATTTGCTGGTCCATCCTCTAATAATCCAAAGTTATTACCTATAATTGATGATGATGAAAATGCTGATATAGTTATAATAGATGATGAAAACAATGGTTTTAATTCCAATGAAAAATTCTGGCCTTTAGCACTAAAAACACCTGGGAAGTTTCCAATAGTTTTATATAAAATGAATAATCCTATTGGATCTAGTGCACTATGGAAACAGCTGCAGAAGTTTCATTTTGAAAAAACAATAGTGGTTATAAATGGGGATGATTTACGTTCTAAGGGAGTTAATATTAGTAAAAGTCTCTCCTGGGAAAGAACTGCACAGGATTTTGTGTGGCAAATCAATAATAATCCTAATCTTGCATTTCTTGCAAACTGTCATCATCTTATAGTACCCTTTGGTCTTGAGGGGGCTATTTACTACAGAGATGGAGGAGTGAATGAAGCTTACTTATACTTTATACCCTATGAATTTGAAGGAGGTTCTTTCAAAGATACTGATGGCAAAATGTATGGGCTTACTTCATGTTTTGTGGCAGGACTTGCGAAAAGTATTGCTTCCGAAAGTTATAATAAAGAAGAATTTCCCTTACTGATAGGGGAAGGAATAGGTGAAGGAATCGTTGCTGTTCAAAAGTACTTTGTTAACGGCTTTGGAGAAAATGTTGAGGAATTTCAATTTCCTAGTCCTACATTATTTATTGAAGAAGAGGATGATTTTATAAACAGAGATTTAATTCAAGATGTGAGGATACCTGATTTGACTCATAAGGATAGCAACTATTATTGGTATATACTTAGCGATAAGAGTTCTACTAATCTAGCAGAAATAGCATACGATATTGTGAAAAATGGAGTAAACGATGTACTTAATTCTATACCTATAGCTCAGTTTAGGAATCTACAAACTGTAGATAGGACTGAAATTGAAAGTTATAGAAGCATTAAAAATCTCATGTGGGAGTATATTTCCACTAAAAATACAGTTCGACCACTTTCAATAGCTGTATTTGGAACTCCAGGCTCTGGAAAATCTTTTGGTGTAACGGAAATAGCGGCAAGTATTGCTCCAGAATTAATTGAGAAGCTAAGTTTTAACTTATCTCAGTTTAGAACACCACTGGATTTAATTAACGCCTTTCATAAGGTAAGGGATTTTTCCTTAGAAGGTAAGATTCCCTTAATATTTTTTGATGAATTTGATTCTGCTTTTGAAGGTAAATTGGGATGGTTAAAGTATTTTTTAGCACCTATGCAGGATGGAGTATTTAGAGATGAAAATTCTATTCATCCTATAGGAAAAGCTATCTTTGTTTTTGCTGGTGGAACAAATAGTACATTTAGAGAATTTCATGGAGAAGACATAAAGGATGAAAATGAAAGGAAACAATTCTTACTAGAATTTAAAGGAGCTAAAGGTCCTGATTTTATAAGTCGATTAAGAGGGTATGTAAATATCCTAGGCCCAAACCAAACCGATGAGAGAGATCAATTGTTTATAATTAGAAGGGCTATGTTATTACGCTCTTTGATAGAACGCAAAGTACCTCATCTTATAGATGATAACGGAAAGGCTAAAATTGATAATGGAGTACTGCGGGCATTGCTTAAAATTCGAAGATATAAGCATGAATCAAGGTCTATGGAAGCTATACTTGAAATGAGTATGCTAACTAATGCGAAAATTTGGGAACAATCAGATTTGCCTTCTAAGGAGCAATTGAAATTACATGTAGACGAGGAACAATTTTTACGGCATTTAATGCATGATGCATTTTATAGTGAAAAAATAGAAAGTCTCGCTATGGCTATTCACGAAAAATATAGAATGCTTAGTGAAAACAGCAGAAATATAGATCTAGATTTCATAGTTCCTTGGGAGGAGCTTAGTGAGGAATTAAAAAACTCAAATCGTGATCAGGCTAGACATATCCCTAATTCATTACTTAAAATTAATTATGATATTATTTCTGTTAAGGAAAATCCGGAGTTTGTACAATTTACGGAAAAAGAATTGGATATTCTAGCTGAAGATCAACATACCCGTTGGTACCGTCATAGAAAAAAGGCGGGATGGAAGTATGGAGTCATTAAAGATAATAAGAAAAAAACTGATCCAGCACTGGTTTCTTGGGATAACTTGCCTTATGATAAAAAGGATAAGGTATATCAAATGGTTAAGATTTGGCCAGAAATTCTATCAAAATCAAACTTTAAAATAGAAAGGCTAAAATTTTTATCTAAATCCGATACTAGCGATTAGTTTAATAGAGTTTAAATTTAAATTAGTTAATCTCAGTAAGTTGAGCAATTAGTTTCATTATAACTGTTCAATTTACTGAGATTATTTAAGGGGAGAGTGGATATGTCTATAAAACTTAAAATGCTTACCTGCAACATGATTATGGTTATTACCTGCACTATTTTTTTTCTACTTGATATATGGACAATTAACTATTATTTTAGCATGCAATTATATAAGGAATATGATATGATTCCTCCTAAGGAGAAGGCTGTTCGCATTAATTCTTATGTGGATGTAAAGGCTATAAATTTAAGAAATTTTGATGAAATTAGGGGGATCTCAATAAGAACTCCAGAGCTATTTAAGGATCAAAGATTCTTAGAGGAACTAAATAAAAATTTCGAGAAAAATAACTGTTATATAATTATTGAAAAGGATAACCAAATTACATTCAATGGAATGAACAAAGAAAATCTAGATGTAAACAAGCTCCTACAATTCAATTATGAATCAAGGGATAAAGCAGGAAGATACTATATTGAAGGGAACTTTATTATTAGGCAGATAGAATTTTATAATAGTGGTGGTAAGGGAAGCGTATTTACTGTAACGGATACCACTAAGTTTTATAATATAGTAAAAAGTTCTTTGACTATAGGAATAATCTCTTTAATACTTATAATAGCTTTAGTAAGCACCATATTTACTTTAATAATGTCAAGAGCAATTTTAAATCCATTGAAGAGTCTTAAGAATTCTACAGACAAAATTAAGAATGGCGAATTAGATTTTAAAGTCCAGATAGATTCGAAAGATGAGATAGGAGACTTATGTTATGCTTTTGACTCAATGAGAGAAAAATTAAAGGAATCATTAGATGTGCAAAATCAATACGAAAGCAATAGAAAGGAATTGATTTCAAATATATCCCATGATTTAAAAACACCTATTACATCTATAAAAGGATATGTAGAAGGTATAAGGGATGGTATAGCAGATAATCCGGAAAAGATGAAGAGGTATATTGAAACCATACATAATAAGGCGGTTAGTATGGACAAGCTTATTGATGAATTGTTTTTATATTCTAAGCTAGATTTAAACAAAGTTCCATTTAATTTTGAAGCAGTAGATATAGAGGCTTATATGCAGGATATAGTAGAAGAGCTTCAATTCGAATTAGAGAAAAAATATATAGAAATAAGCTTTCAATATAACTACAGCAAAAAAATTCTTGTGAAAATGGATAGAGAAAAGATAAATAGAGTTATAAATAATATAATAGGAAATTCTGTGAAATATATGGACAGAGAGAATGGCAAAATTGACATTGATCTTTCTGGAGACGAAGAAAGTGTGGTATTGACTATAAAAGATAATGGCAAAGGCATATCAAGAGATGCTATTCCTCTAGTTTTTAATAGGTTTTATAGAGAAGATTCTGCAAGAACTAGTAAAAATGGAGGAAGTGGACTTGGACTTGCAATTTGTGAAAAAATCATAAAAGAACATGGTGGAGAGATATGGCTTGACAGCGAAAGAAATAAAGGTACTTCTGTTTCTTTTAAACTTGAAATAATAAATATAGAGAAAGGAGAATGTTATGAAGAAAATATTAATTATTGAAGATGAAACTTCTATTGCTGAGCTAGAAAAGGATTATCTAGAAATAAGTAATTTTCAAGTAGAGATTGAAAGTAGCGGTGATATCGGTCTTCAAAAGGCAAAAACAAAGAACTACGATTTAATTATTGTAGATATAATGCTTCCAGAAGTAAGTGGCTTTGAAATATGCAAAGAAATCAGAAAAACTCAAAATATACCTATAATAATGGTTTCTGCTAAAAAAGAGGATATAGATAAAATAAGAGGATTAGGACTAGGAGCAGATGATTATATAACCAAACCTTTCAGTCCAGGTGAATTAGTGGCCAGGGTAAAAGCACATTTAATACGATATGAAAGATTAGTAGGAAGCAGCTTTAGGGAAAAGCAGGAATTAATAGTTAATGGTTTAAGGATTGATAAATCATCAAGACGGGTATATGTAGATGAAAATGAAGTTTTCTTAACTGGTAAAGAATTTGATTTACTTCAACTATTGGTGGAAAATAGCAATAGAGTTTTTACTAAGAATGAACTTTTTGATAAAGTATGGGGTATAGATTCAACTGGTGATATTGCTACAGTTACAGTTCATGTAAGAAAGTTAAGAGAAAAAATAGAGAAAGAACCTTCCAACCCTGAATATATAGAAACAGTATGGGGAGTAGGTTATAGATTAAAGCCATAAATAAAAGTACAGTGTGTTTTTGCATACTGTACTTTTTCTAATTACAGAAAAAACACACTTAAATTATTAAAGTTATATTAATTATCGCCACTTTAGAAAATTTTAATAGTTGCTTTAGAAATATTTTATATGTATGTATTATTATAATAATTATAAAAAATGATTGTTTTGGTTAAGTTTTTCTAAATAGAGCTATGTAATCATAAATTATTGGGGGTTTTTTAAACATGGAAAAAGTTCTGGCGGTTATAAAAAAACGAGGTGTTAAAATTTTAATAATAGCAGTTATAGCTGTAGGAGTAGGGACTGGTGGTTACTATATATATAAGCAATATAGTACCAGCAATAAGGTAGTTTCTACAGTTAAATTTGATATGTCAAAAGTACAAAAAACAAATTTAGCAGTTACTGTACAAGCTACAGGGACAATAGCTGGAGTAGACCAGGTAAACCTATATTCCACTAACAGCGGTGTAGTAGAAGGAATGAATTATGAAGAGGGAAGTACTATAGAAAAAGGTGCTGTATTCTGTACAATAAATAATGATAAACAAGGACAGGAAACAGAGACAGCGCAAAATAGCTTAAGTCAAAAGAAACTAGACCTAGAGAAATTAGAAAAACAATTAGATGATGTATATATAAAAGCACCTATAGATGGAAAAGTAAAGTCTGTATTTGTTGCATCAGGAGATGATATAGCTTCTGTAAAACCGGCATATGGAGGAATGGCTATAATAACTACAGGAGAAAATGATGAATTAGAAGTAGCTATACCTTTTCCAAGCAGTGGAAAAGTTAAAGAAGTCCATATATCTGCTGGAGACAGTATAAAAAAGGGACAGACCATGTTTAAGCTAGATGATTCAGATACAATAAACAGTATCAAATCAAAAAAAATAGAAATTCAACAGGCACAAAGTGACTTGAATTATAAATTACAAACTGCAGCAGATTCTACTATTGTAAGTCCTATATCTGGAATTATATCTGGCTTAAATATTAAAAATGGAGACGTAACTCCAGACGATAAGGCAATGGTTACAGTAATAGATATATCTAAAATGAAGGTTATAGTTCCTGTAGATGAGCTAGACATAGATAAAATTCAGATCGGGCAAAAAACTAAAATAAGTGTACAAAATATAAAAGATAAAACCTACGAAGGAGTTGTTGAAAAAATTTCTCAAAGTGGAAAGACGTCAGATAGTGTTACTACCTTTGATGTAACTGTTTCTATAGATAATCCAGAAAGATTAAAAATAGGAATGAATGCTGATGTAACAATAGAAGTAGAAAATAAAGAAAATGTATTAGCAGTTCCACTAGAGGCTATTACAGAGAAGAACGGTAAAAAGTATGTTATGGTTCAGGATTCAGCTGGTAATGTTAACAGCAAGACTAGACAACCATCCAGCAGCAGTTCAAAATCTTCTCAAACAGCAAAAAACAATACTCAACTATCTGGTAATAAACCATCAACACCAGGAAAGCTTGTAGAAGTACAGACAGGTCTTAAAAATCAAACGATGATAGAGATAACAAGTGGTCTTACTGAGAATCAAACAGTTATGGTACAGCTTCCTGAAAGCAGCTCATCGAATAAAACTAATACTCAAAGAGGAGGCGGCGGAATGATGGGAGGGCCTCCAATGGGAAGATAGAAAATTGAACTAAATTTACTGCAGGAGGTAGTAATGTGGATTTTGTAATAGAAATGGAGAATGTAAGCAAAGTATATAAAATGGGAAGCAGTGAATATAAAGCTTTAGAAGATATAAATTTGTGTATAAGAAAGGGTGAATTTGTATCTATAGTTGGTCCATCTGGAGCAGGTAAATCAACCTTGATGAATATAATAGGCTGCTTAGATACTGCCACTTCAGGAAGATATATACTAGATGGAGAAAATACAGATTGTAGTGATAATAAACTAGCTGAAATAAGAAACAGAAAGATAGGGTTTATATTTCAGAACTACAACCTTTTACCTAAACTAAATGTTGTTGAAAATGTAGAGCTTCCCTTAATTTATCAAGGATTAAGTAGTAGAGTTATTAAAGAAAAAGTCTTAGAGTCTTTAGAAAGAGTAGGCTTATCTAGTCATATAAAGCATAAGCCACCAGAGCTTTCTGGAGGGCAGAAGCAGAGAGTTGCCATTGCGAGAGCTTTAGCCACAGAACCAGAAATACTACTTGCCGATGAACCTACAGGAGCACTTGATAGTAAAACTGGAAAAGAAGTTATGGAAATGCTTAAACAGTTAAATAGAGAAGGAAACACCATTGTGCTTATAACCCATGATCATGAAATTGCACAGCAGGCTAAGCGAATAATAACTGTTAGAGATGGAAGGATTACATCAGATAAAAAGAATACTGTTTCAAAAGATGTTGCTGTTACATTTGAAAACGAGGTGAATCCAAATGAGATTTAGTAAGTTATTAAAAATGGCAATTAGCTCTGTTCTGGCAAATAAAGTGAGATCTTTTCTTACCATGTTAGGGATAATAATTGGTATAGCATCAGTTATAGTCCTGGTAGGTATGGGAGAAGGTACGAAGCAAAATATTTCTTCTCAAATTGAAAGTTTAGGAACAAATCTTATAACTGTAAACATTATGGGAAGAAGAAATGTATCAATAACTACGGAAGAATTGGAAAAACTAAAGACAAAACCAGGAATAAAAAATATGGCACCATCTATGAGTCAAAGTGTAACTGTAAGATCGGAAAATGAATCTACATCAACTACTGTGGAGGCTAGCACTCCAAGTTATTCTACAATAAGAAAATTAAATGTAAGCAGCGGCAGATTTATAAATGAAGATGATGTAGAAAGTAGATATAGAGTTGCCGTAATAGGTGTTGATACAGCTAATAAGCTTTTTAATAATACCAATGTAGTTGGGGAAAGTGTCAATATAAATGGAGCAGCTTTTTTAATAATAGGTGTACTTGAGAAACAGGGAACTTCGATGGCAGGTTCTGGAGACGACAGATTGATAATTCCAATAACTACAGCTCAAAGATTCTTTAAAAATACACAAATAAGAACCTTTTATATAGAAGCTGAAAGTAAAGATAAAGTATCACAGGCTATGGGATATTTAACTTTGTTTATGAATAATAAATTTAATAATGATACAGATTCCTATAGAGTAATGGATCAAAGCAGTCTTCTAGCAACTGCTAGCTCAGCTAGTGACAGTATGACTGGCATGCTTTCTGGAATAGCGGCTATATCTCTTTTAGTAGGAGGTATAGGAATAATGAATATAATGCTTGTATCTGTAATTGAGAGAACTAAAGAAATAGGTATAAGGAAGGCTATAGGAGCTAAGAGAAGGGTGATTTTAATGCAATTTTTATTAGAGTCAGCAGGAATAAGCAGCTTTGGTGGTATTTTAGGCGTAGCTTCAGGATATGGCGCTGCCTATATTGCAGAAAAATTCTTTTCAACTACCGTTGTTATATCTAACAAGGTAGTGCTAGGTGCTTTCATTTTCTCAGTACTCGTTGGAGTAATTTTTGGGATGTATCCAGCAGACAAGGCTTCTAAGTTAAGTCCTATAGAGGCTTTAAGATTTGAGTAATCAATTAGGCTTGAAATTATAGGTATATAACAGTAAATGCCCCTAAAGAGTGGATGTTAAAGATCTATTATCTATAGGGGACATTTTATTTTTTATCCAGTTAACTTATTTATCCTTCATATATTTCTTTAGCTTTTCCTTTGTCTCTAAATCAGCAAAACTTGCTTCAACACTATTATGGTAAATCTCTCTATAATCTTCCATGCTAATATTAAATTCTTTAGCTACTATATTAAATTCATTGGTCATATCTGTATTTGATACCGTTCTATTATCAGTGTTAACAGTTACTCTTATTCCATCCTTATGAAAATCATATATTGGATGTTCATTAAAGCCACTTACTGCTTTTGTTTGCACGTTGCTTGTTGGACACATTTCAAGTACAACTTTTTTATCTTTAACAATCTTATATGCATCAGCACAATCCTTTATAAATACACCATGTCCAATTCTTTCAGCTCTTAAAAGTTCAACTGCTTCTAATACATTTTTACCTATTCCAGTTTCACCAGCATGAATAGTTATTCTATACCCATATTGTCTAGCTAATGCTATGGGTTCCACGAAGGCTTTACAAAATCCTTCATTTTCCGAGGCACATAGGTCTATTGCAACTACTCCTTTGCCAAGAAAATTCTTACCCTTTTCTACTATATCAAAAGCTTTATCTGGAGCCATAGTTCTCATACAGCATAGTATTAAGTTTCCTTTTATATCATATTTCTCTTCCGCATCCTTAATTCCATCTAAAACACTTTCTATTATCTCTTCTACTTCTAAGCCTTTTGATGTATGAAGCAAAGGAGCAAATCTTATCTCCATATATTTAACATTTTCACGGGAGGCATCTTCTAGAAGTTCGAAAGTAATTCTTCTTAAGCTATACTTTGACTGCATTACTAAATTAGGAAGTGAAAATGCCTTTAAATAGTCATCAAGGGACTCACATTCTAATGGAGCAGTAAGTTCTTTTTTAATTACTTCAATATCAAAAGAAGGGAGATTAATGCCCTCTTTCCTTGCTATATCAATTACCGTTTCTGCCCTAAGGCTGCCGTCTAAGTGGCAGTGAAGCTCAATTTTAGGTAAGTTTATTAAATTCATATTGACCTCCTATCATACTAAGTATTATTTAAATTATAAAAAGATAAAAACAAAAAAATTCCTGACTACAAAGAAAATACAAAAAATGTACCTTCTTCGTAATCAGGAATTATTGGTTCCTGGTAGAGACCTCCAAACCATATTATTGGAGTTATACGAAATCTTTTTTTATAGTATAATAAACTTTATTTTTTATGTCAAGCAAGTAATTAAAGATAGTTTAACTTATCAGTTTAAAGCACAAGTAGTAACTGGCTTAGAATATTTTATGGAAATGTAAGTCAGTTACTTTACAACTATTTTTCAAGTATATTCTTAAGTTCCATCAAATTAGAAATTTCATAAGTAGGTTTTATTCCTGTATTATTTACAATTCTATTAGGATTAAACCAGCAGGTATCTATACCGGAATTTATTCCGCCTTGTATATCAGAGGTTAAACTATCTCCAACTATTAATACCTTACTTTTGTCAGTATGTTTTATGTTATTTAAAGTCAGTTCAAATATTTTAGGATCTGGTTTTGATATTTGAACTTCTTCAGATACTACTATATCTTGAAAGTATTTTGCTATAATAGATTTTCTTATTCTTCCGTCCTGAACATCCTTAAGACCGTTAGTAACTATAGTGAGTTTGTAATTCTTATGAAGACTTTCTACAAGCTCTATGCTATCATCATATAAAAAGGATGCCTTAGCTAAATGTTTCATATAGGACTTAGCAAACTCAATCTCATCAAAGCTAATATTTAAGCTGTCTGATAACCTTTTAAATCTTTCTACCTTTAGCTTTTTCTGAGTAATAAGGCCTTTCTCAAATTCTTTCCAAATAGCTGAATTTATATCATGATATATTTTTAAATGGTGATTTTCATCATATTCTATATCAAATTCCAGCATAGCATTTTTAAAAGCATCTCTTTCAGATTTTTTAAAATCAAATAAAGTTTCGTCTGCATCAAATATTATAATCTCGTATTTCATGGTAATTCCCCCTAGTATAGTTGATTTTTTTATTATAACATATAAAATCTTGATTCACTGAATAATTGAAAACTGTTAAGTAATCTCACATAATTTAAGATTTTGTTGTTTATATTTATTATCAGCTTTGCTATTGATTATAAGTCCTATAAAGCAAGGCATAACACATATATAAATCCTTCCTATGTTTTACATTACCTAATAGATAAGTTACCATATTGATATGAATTTCGATAGGACATATGTCCTGTTAAGGAGGATTTATGGAAAGAACTTAGTTGAGTACATAACAGATAAAAACTATATAATTTTGAACTTATCATTCAAGGAAATTGATCAATTTTTAGGAACAACTTATAGATATTTAAAAAGAATTTTTTGCGCTTCAAGTCTATAACCAGTGAATAGTTTAGGAAGAAATATTTTGGCAATTTGAAAAATTCCCAATAATATACTAAAATAAAAACAGTTACTAAAAATAATATTTATAGACTTGAAGAGGTGTCAATATGGACTATATCTATGTAAAATTACTAGGTAACTTTACTACTAGCTTAAATGGAAAAACTATTTTATTTCCATACAACAAGGTCCAAGCATTGTTTTCTTATATAGTGACAAAAAAGCAGGCTACAAGAGAAGAATTATCGGTGCTTTTATGGCCAGATATGGAGGATAATATTGCAAGGAAAAATTTGAGAAATGCAATATACAAGTTAAAAAAGTCTTTTGCTGAACATGAGGTAATAAGCTTTGTAAACAAGTCAACGATCACATTAAGCACTAGTATAATAATTGAAACTGACATGGATAACTTTATCAATAATAAAAATGAAATAAGCTTATACCCTGGAGAATTTTTAAAAGGATTTATTTTGAAAGATGCGGATAATTTTCAACAATGGGTTTATGAAACTAGAGTAGAACTAGAAGGAATATATTTAAAAAGACTTTATGAACAAATACTAATTGAGAGTAAAAATAAGAATTATGAAAAGGTAGAGAAATATTGCAAGTTATTAATAAAAGCTGATGAGTTTAATGAAGATGCATATAGACAACTAATTCAGTGCTACAAGAATCAGGGAAAAGTAAATAATGCAATAAAGGTTTACAATGAACTTACTGATATATTGAATAAAGAATTGTCCATTACTCCTGAGATAGAAACAAAAAAGGTTTTTAAAGAAGTACTAGATTTAATAAGTGAAAGACAAGCGGTAGAAAAAAGTGGAGATTTTTTTTATGGAAGACACACTGAATTAAGAATTATGGAAAGTAACTACCATAGTTTTATGGGTAATAGAGATTCCAAGTCTATTTTAATAAGAGGTGAGATGGGCATTGGAAAGACAAGTCTTAAAAATAAGTTTTTAGAACAAGTAGATAAGGATAAGGTTTATGTTCTAGAAACAAATTGTTATCAATTTGAAAATGAATATCCATTGAAGCCTTGGAGAAACGTTGTTTTCTATTTAGCAAGGATTATTCACAATAACAAAATTAAGGTTCCTTCTATTATAGAGAATGTAATAAATGAATTAATACCTGAAGCAGGTAGTGATAGCTATGCTGAAAATGTAAAACTAGAGTCTACTATAGATATGCTGAAGTATGACGTGATAGAAAATATTTTAACGGACATGCTTAAAAGAATAACAACTAGTAAAAAAATCCTAATAGTTTTTGAAGATATTCAGTGGATGGACTCTTCTAGTATGTCATTGTTAACAAGTTGTATATTACATTGTGAACAAAATAATATAATGTTTCTAATTACTTGCAGGAACGAGTTTAATCCATACATAGATAGATTTCTAGCTTCTACAAGGAAGTATGATAAAATCCAGATTGCAGAACTTTTAAGATTTAATACTTCAGAAACTGAGTGCTTCATCAATCAAGCTCTTAAGGCGCATAAATTAACTAAAGAAATGCTAAATAAAATATATATAGAAACGGAAGGAAACACATTTTTCATTACAGAGTATCTAAATATTATAAGATCAAAAAATAATATAAACATAATGACATCTCATATGAAGGATGTTTTAAAAAGCAGATTCATGGATATATCTGATAGTGAAAAAAAGATAGTGGAAATAGCGTCATTATTTCATGATGAGGTACCTATGTTTATTATCAAAGAATTACTCCAGAAGGATGAACTTCAAATCATGGAGATAATAGAGGGACTTGAAGGGAAATTTATTCTAAAGGAGACAGTTACAAATAATAATATATGTTTTAAGTTTACTCATCAAAAGTTGAGAGAGTTTCAGTACATGAGTTTATCACAGGCTAAGAAAAAGATACTTCATAATAGGGTAGGACAAATTCTCGAAAGGACACTTAAAAATAATATAGGAGACATTAACACTTGTTATAAGTTAATATATCACTTTGAAAATGCAAATAATTATACTTCTGTTCTTAAATACAAAATTAAAGTTCTGAGCACCTATCTTAATTTTAGCCATGAATTATTTCCGGTAATTTATTTTGAGAATAAGTACTGTGACAAATTATATTTTAGCGAGAGTAAAACTATAGAAAGCATAGCAGAAATTGAAAGCCTTCTAGACAAGGTAAGGAAGGAAGAAGGAGACAGTATCCAGATATTAAGGTTTGAAATATGCCTACTTCATATAAAGGGGAGATATTTAATAAGAAAAGGTGATTATGAAGAAGGTATAAAGAATATTGAAGACATGATTATTAAAGCCAGCGAAATTAATTGTAGTGAATATATTATTGAAGGATATAAACAAATGATTTTTTACTGCATTCAAACAAATAAAACAGATGAAATGATAATGTATATAAATAGAGGGTTACAAACATCAGAAGAATATAACTATAAAAAGGAAATAGGAATTTTGTTAAGATTTAAGGGCTTGTATAAAAAAATGCTGGGAGAAAACGAGGAAGCAGAAATATTATTTGAAAACTCTATTGATACATTAAGCAGTACAAGAAACACTTCTCACCAATATGCTTTAAGCATAGCTGCTTGTTACAATTACATCGGAGATATAAGAAAGAAAACGAAAAGATTCTCAGAGGCATTAAATTTTTATAATAAGGCAATTAAAATATGTGAAGAGAAAAATGTGTGGACTAGTCTTGCTTTATTTTATGCAAATGCAGGGGAAACAGCATTTTATATTAATGATTACAAAATGGCAAAAAATTATTTTGAAAATGCTCTTAATAATTATAAGCAGTTTGATTTTACTTGGGGTAGATCTATAGCAGAGGCTTTTATGGCACTAATTTTAATTAAAGAAGGAAATTTTACAGAGGGTTTGAAGTATTTAAAAAATGCAGATATAAATTCTATGACACTAAAAAATCCAAAGGAAATAGGTACCGTCTATCGAGTAAAGGCAGAGATAAAGCTTAGTATGGAAAATGATATGAACTTAAAAAGGGTATTTGAAAGAGAATTAGATGATAACATTGATGTATACCTCAGAAGGGGAATAAAGTACTTAAAAGAAGCAGGAGAAGAACACCAGATTGATATTATAGAAAGACTATAAATTAAATACCATCCTCTCGTCTACAGGAGTTTTAAAATTTTAAGATTTTAAAACTCCTGTAGACGTTTTGGAGATGTATAAGAGATACAATATAGAAAAAGACTTACTGAGGAGGAATTGAAATGGCAAAATTAGTAGAATGCGTTCCAAACTTTAGTGAAGGAAGGAACAAAGAAATAATAGAAACTATTATAGATGAGGTTAGGAGAACTGAAGGAGTAAAGCTTCTCGACTATTCATCAGATAAAGATCATAACAGAACAGTTGTCACCTTTGTTGGCTCACCAGAAGAAACAAGAGAAGCTGCCTATAAACTTATTAAAAGAGCATCAGAGCTTATAGATATGAGCAAGCATCAAGGGGCTCATCCAAGAATGGGTGCTACAGACGTAGTTCCATTTATCCCTATTAAGGACATAACTACTGAAGAATGTGTTCAAATGGCAAGGGACTTAGGAAAAAAAGTTGGAGAAGAGCTAAATATACCTGTTTATTTATATGAAGATGCTGCTTCATCACCAGAAAGACAAAATTTAGCCAATATAAGAAAAGGACAATATGAGGGATTTTTTGAAAAAATAAAAGATCCGGAATGGAAACCGGATTTTGGACCATGTGAAATGAATAGGAAAAGCGGAGCAACTGTTATAGGAGCAAGATTTCCACTAATTGCTTACAATGTAAACTTGGGCACAGATAATTTAGAAATAGCAAATGCTATCGCTAAGAAAATAAGACATATCGGTGGAGGACTAAGATACGCTAAAGCAGTAGGTGTAATGCTAACTGAAAGAAACATAGCTCAAGTTTCTATAAATCTTGTGAACTATGAGAAAACAGCTATCTATACTGCGCAGGAGATGGTGAAAATGGAAGCTAAAAGGTATGGCGTTCCAGTGGTAGGTGCAGAGGTTATTGGATTAGTACCAATGAAGGCTTTAATAGATTGTGCAGAGTACTATCTGCAAATTGAAAACTTTGATATGAACCAAGTCTTAGAAGCAAGGCTAAGTGAATAAATTCAATACATCTAAATTAGGGGGAGTTAAGATGGTTAATAATATAGATATCAGAGAGGCTATGACAATAAAGTTAGATGAAGTACTACCTGACATGCCACCCTTTGTAGAGGGAATAAGAAGAGCTCCAAATAGAGGCTTTAATTTAACTAAAGTACAAACAGAAATTGCGTTAAAAAATGCATTAAGGTATATTCCAGATAAATATCATGAAGAAATAATTCCAGAATTTTTAGAGGAGCTTACAACAAAAGGGAGAATATATGGGTATAGATTCCGACCAGAAGGAAGAATATACGGAAAACCTATAGATGAATATAAAGGTAAATGCGTAGAAGGTAAGGCTTTTCAGGTTATGATAGAGAACAATCTAGACTTTGATGTAGCACTATATCCCTACGAGTTAGTTACCTATGGTGAAACAGGAAGTGTGTGTCAAAACTGGATGCAGTATAGGCTAATAAAAAAATATTTAGAAGTCATGACTCAAGATCAGACATTGGTAATTGAATCAGGACATCCTCTTGGACTATTTAAATCTAATCCCAATGCACCTAGAGTAATAATAACTAATGCATTAATGATTGGAATGTTTGACAATCTAAAGGATTGGGAAATAGCAGAAGAGATGGGCGTAGCAAATTACGGACAAATGACAGCAGGAGGATGGATGTATATAGGACCTCAGGGGATAGTTCATGGTACTTTCAATACGCTGCTGAATGCTGGAAGAATGAAGCTGGGTATTTCTAATGATGGTGATTTAAGCGGATACATTTTTGTAAGTTCTGGTCTTGGAGGAATGAGTGGTGCTCAGCCAAAAGCTATGGAAATAGCTAAAGGTGTAGGGATAATTGCAGAAGTAGACGAATCAAGGATAAAAACAAGACTTGAGCAAGGTTGGGTTAGTAAAGCTTCCTCTGATTTAGAGGAAATATTTAAGATTGCTAAAGAATATGTAAGCAAAAAAGAGCCAATATCCATAGGATATCATGGAAATATAGTGGACCTTCTTGAGTATGCAGTTAATAACAATATAAAAATAGATTTATTATCAGATCAAACTTCCTGTCACAATGCATATGAAGGTGGATACTGCCCAAGTGAAATTACCTTTGAAGAAAGAACAAGGCTTCTAGCAGAGGATAGAGAAACTTTTAGAAAATTAGTAGATAAGACACTTAAACGTCACTTTGAAATGATAAAGACTTTAGTTGAGAGAGGGACTTATTTCTTCGACTACGGAAACTCCTTTATGAAAGCCATATATGATGCTGGCGTTAAAGA
Organism: Clostridium tanneri; assembly: GCF_033659955.1. Classification (NCBI taxonomy): domain Bacteria; kingdom Bacillati; phylum Bacillota; class Clostridia; order Eubacteriales; family Clostridiaceae; genus Clostridium; species Clostridium tanneri. The sequence goes on along the minus strand of NZ_JARUJP010000019.1, from coordinate 47,966 downwards.
AATATCTAAAAATGGAATTGATGAAAAGGATGGATTTATTTTTCCTTCATATGTAGAAGATATAATGGGCCCTCAGCTATTTGACTATGGTTATGGACCATTTAGATGGGTATGTTTAAGTGGAAAAAGAGAAGACTTAATTAAAACTGATAGAGCTGCTATGGATTGTATAGATCCTGATAGAAGATATCAAGATAGAGATAATTACAATTGGATAAGGGATGCAGAAAAAAATAACATGGTAGTAGGAACTCAGGCTAGAATATTATATCAAGATGCTATAGGAAGAGTTACTATAGCACTTAAGTTTAATGAGATGGTTAGAAAGGGAGAGGTTGGTCCTATAATGCTAGGACGTGACCACCATGATGTTAGTGGAACAGATTCTCCATTTAGAGAGACATCTAATATTAAGGATGGAAGTAATGTAATGGCGGATATGGCTGTTCAATGCTATGCAGGAAACGCAGCTAGAGGGATGAGTTTAGTAGCCCTTCATAATGGCGGCGGTGTTGGTATAGGCAAGTCTATAAACGGAGGCTTTGGACTAGTTTTAGATGGAAGCTGTAGAATAGATGAAATAATTAAATCTGCAATGACTTGGGATGTAATGGGTGGAGTTTCAAGACGTTCTTGGGCAAGAAATGAACACTCAATAGAAACAGTAATAGAGTTTAATAAGGCGAATAAAGGCACAGATCACGTAACAATACCTTATTTAGCAGATGAGGAGTTAGTTAAAAAGTCAGTTTCTAAGTATTTTAAATAAAAAACGGGGGGATATAATAATGCTGCAACAGTTAACTTTAAAAGGCTTTGTTGATGAATTAGGTTCTAAATCTCCAGCACCAGGTGGAGGGAGTATTGCTGCCCTTTCTGCTTCGCTAGCTAGTGCACTGGCTGCTATGGTTTTTAACTTAACAATAGGAAAGAAAGAATATATGGAATATGAAGACAAACTTAGAGAAAATATTGATGAATCCTTAGAGAAAGTACAGTTCCATAAGGAGGAATTCTTAAATCTTATGGAGAGAGATACGGATGCTTTCTTATCCTTAATGGAAGCCTTTAGAATGCCTAAAAATACAGAGGAAGAGGCTAAGGCAAGAAAGGAAAAAATAAATCAAGGAAACAAGGAATCTTTAGAGATTCCCTTAGAAGTAGCAGAAAAAGCCTATAAACTTTATGATTACATTTATACTGCAGTAAAATACGGAAATAAAAATGCAGTTTCTGACGCTGGAGTTGCTGCTTCTTTAGTGCAAACAGCGGTAGAGGGAGCTATATTAAATGTAAAAATAAATATTACAGGATTAAAGGATGAAGAACGTAAAAAAGAATTAAAGGATAGATGCAATAATTTACTGAAAGAAAGTAAAAAAGTCAAAGAAGATATTATGGGGATTATAGAAGATAAATTAGCATAGCATTTCATATAACTGGGGGGAGAGAAATTATGAATGTTGTTAACTTAACGGGGAATAGTCTTACTATAGAGGATTTAATTAATGTTGCCGCTAATGGATATAGAGTATGTCTTACTGAGGAAGCTAAGGAAAGAGTTACAAAGGCAAGAGAGATAGTAGATAACATAGTGGATAACAGTAAAATAGTATACGGTATAACTACAGGCTTTGGAAAATTTTCAGATGTAACTATATCCGGTGAGCAGTGCAAAACTCTTCAGAGGAATCTAATAATGTCACATTCCTGCGGCACAGGCAGGAGTTTTCCAAAGGAAATAACTAGAGCCATAATGCTTCTAAGGGCTAACAACTTATCTAAGGGATATTCAGGAATAAGGTTAAGTACCTTGGAAACACTTATAGATATGATTAATAAAGGAGTTCATCCTGCCATACCTGAAAAAGGATCTTTAGGGGCTTCTGGTGATTTGGCACCTCTTTCACATATGGTTTTACCTATGATTGGTGAAGGAGAAGCAGAGTTTGAAGGGGTTATGATGTCGGGAAGAGAGGCTATGGAAAAGGCAGGAATATCCTTAGTAGAGCTTGTAGCTAAAGAAGGTCTGGCCTTAATAAATGGCACTCAAGTAATGACTGCAGTAGGAGCAATATCTTTATATAAAAGTATGAATCTTTTAAAACTTAGTGATATTGCTGCTGCAATGACCTTAGAAGCTTTAAGAGGAATAAGAACTGCCTTTGATCCAAGGGTTCATCAGGTAAGGCCTCATAAGGGACAAATAGATACAGCCCAAAATATGCTTAACCTAGTAGAAGGCAGCACTTTTGTAACTAATCAAGGAGAGATAAGAACACAGGATGCCTATACTTTAAGATGTGTACCTCAAGTTCATGGAGCTAGTAAAGATGCTGTAAATTATGTTAAAGAAAAGATAGAAATAGAGATGAATTCTGTTACCGATAACCCTATTGTTTTTGAAAATGGGGATGTAATATCTGGAGGAAACTTCCATGGACAGCCTGTAGCACTAAGCTTTGATTTCTTAGGAATTGCGGTAGCTGAAATTGCAAATATTTCAGAGAGAAGACTAGAGAGATTAATAAATTATCAGCTAAACGATTTACCTCCTTTCCTAGTGAAAAATGGCGGTCTTAATTCTGGCTTTATGATAACCCAATACGCAGCAGCTTCATTAGTATCAGAAAATAAGGTTCTTGCTCATCCAGCATCTGTAGATTCTATTCCATCCTCAGCTAACCAAGAGGATCATGTAAGTATGGGGACAATCGCTGCGAGAAAGAGCTTTGATATAGTAAATAATGCGACAAGAGTAGTGGCAACAGAACTTATGGCTGCATGTCAGGCCATAGATTTTAGAGATGGACTTATGTTAGGCAAGGGGACTAGTGAAGCTTATAGAATAATAAGATCAAAGGTAAGCTTTATTAAAGAAGATACGGTTATGTATAAAGAACTAGATAAATGTGAGGAGCTTCTACTGAATGGTGAACTTTTAAAGGCAGTAGAAGGAAAAGTTAAAATAGAAATTTAGCAAGATTCCACTCCATAGTCTTTATGGAGTGGGATTTATTCTCTATGAAAAGTATATGTTATTATGTATATAATATGTTATTATGTATATAATGAAAAAATGACAATACATAGGGAAAGGTTGATATAAATTGAAGGATCCAACATATAATATTGGCTCTGTTTTAAAAAGAGTGCGATTTGAAAGGGAGTTGACTTTAGAGGAGGCATCTAATCTAACTGGGGTAAGTAAGGCAATGCTAGGCCAAATCGAAAGAGGAGAGTCAAATCCTACAATATCCATATTGTGGAAGATTTCCACAGGTTTGCGTATTTCTTTTTCAGAGTTGTTAGGAAGTCAAAATAATAAATACGAAGCAATATCAATAGAGGACATAGAACCGGTATATGAATCAGATGGAAAAATGATTCTATATGATGTATTCCCTTTTGATCCAATGACGGGATTTGAATATTTTTATATTAAGTTACTTCCAGGTGCGGAGCATGTTTCTACACCACATCAAAGCTCAGTAGAAGAGTATATTGTGGTAACAAAAGGAACCTTAAAGCTTACTTTGGAGGACCAAACTTTTGAACTTGCGGCTCCATCAGCATTAAGATTTAAGCCTAGTGGCAGTCACACCTATAGTAATCCATATGATAGTGAAGTCGTATTTCAAAATGTAATTAAGTATTAGAATTTAGTCTAGAGTGATATAGGTCTACAATGTTGTTTTTTAATATAATAAATAAATCTAGTGCATCTTAATAAAGTAGGTATAGGTATCAAAGTGTTTCTATGCCTACTTTTTACACATATGACAATTATATATAGGATAAAATAGAATTTAAAGAGGTATGGATATAAATTTTTAAAATTGAGGATGTTATAACATATAATTTATGTTATAATAAAATAAAATATTAGAGTTTTACTTTAGAGTGAATATAGGTAAATAGAACTTAAAGGAAATTTATATTAAGAATAGGTTAAGTTATACTTTAGCTTTCTACAATTATGCACTCTAAAAAATTTTAACAACTTTATATGTTATAACGCACAAAATATAATATAATACAAAAAGAAAGGAGAAAATTATGGTTACAGAAAGAATTGAATCTGCAAGACAAAATTATATCAATGCAAAGCCAGCAATTTCCTATGAAAGAGCAAGAATTTGGACAGAGTCACACAAGAAAACAGAGGGGGAAGCAGTTCCAATAAGAAGAGCTAAGGCATTTAGAGATACCTGTGAGCAGATAGATGTCACTATATTTGAAGGGGAACTGATTGTTGGGGGTATTGGCGAGTTCAGAAAATGTGGTATTTTAACCCCTGAGTTTTCATGGACATGGGTAGATAGAGAAATGGATAACTTCGATAAAAGAGTTCAAGACCCATATGTTATGACAGATGAACAAAGAGATTTTGTGAGAAAAAACATATTCCCCTATTGGAAAGGAAAATCTTTAGAAGAAGCCTTTTTAGCACAATTGCCTAAGGATACTGCAAAAATTGCCGTTGATACTGGCATAGTTGATAACGATTCCAAATGGAGACAGGCTGTTGGCGAAATAACACCAGATTACCAAGATGTATTATTTAAAAAAGGCTTTGGTGGAATTATCAAAGAAGCAAAGGAGCATGTATCAAAGCTTTCGATTACTTCTGCAGAAGATATGAAAAAGAAAGATTTTTATAATTCTATTATAATCACCTCAGAAGGAATTATTACCCTTGCAAATAGATATTCTGAAAAAGCTAGAGAAATGGCTGAAACAGAAAATAATGCTGTGAGAAAAGATGAACTTTTAAAAATAGCTGAAATATGCAGTAAGGTACCAGAAAACCCTCCTACAACCTTTTATGAAGCTATCCAATTCCTTTGGTTTACTCAAATTGGAGCAATAATATCTGAGAATCCTTTGGCACTTAATGTAGGAAGATTTGACCAGTTTATGTATCCGTATTATAAAGCTGATATGGACAAAGAAATAACCACAAAGGATCAAATTCAAGAACTTATTGAGGCACTTTGGATTAAATTATCTGAATGGGTTTGGACAATATCAGCAAATACTGCTGAGTTCTTTGCAGGATACAATCAGTTTCAAAACCTTACCCTTGGTGGGAAAACAAGAGAAGGAAGAGATGGCACAAATGATCTTTCATATATGTGCTTGAAAGCTACAGAGAGAGTAAAAACTCATCAGCCAGGATTAAGCGTTAGAGTTAGCCAAGATTGTCCAAGCAGCTTTTTAGAGGAAGTTACTCACCTAGTAAGTAAAGGTACTGGATTTCCGGCAATTCATAGTGATAACGCAGGTTATCAAATGCTTATAAATGCAGGCTATGAACCAGAGGATGCTAGAGATTGGAACAATTGCGGCTGTGTAGTACCTCATTTTCGTAAAACTGGAGAATGGACTTCAGCGGTAAATATTAACTTTACTGCAGCCTTAGAATTTGCATTAAATGGAGGCAAAAGTAGGATTACTGGTGAAAAAGTAGGTCTAAATGAAAAAGACCCAGCTAGTTTTACATCTTATGAAGAAGTTGAAGAAGCCTTCTATAAACAGTTTAATAACTTAATTAAACATTCAATTACAGCTACCTTAGTAGCACAAAAGCTCCATAAGGAGATGGTTCCAAGACCATTTTTATCATCCTGCATAGAAGAGTGTATGGTAAAAGGCAAAGACTTAGTTGATACTGGTGCTAAATATAATTTAGGACCGGTGCTTACTGGAATTGGTCTTGCTGTTACATCAAACTCATTAGCTGTAATTAAGAAGCTTGTTTTTGAAGATAAGGTTACAACAATGGAAACCTTGGTAAAGGCTCTTGATGCAGATTGGGAAGGATACGAGGAATTAAGAAAACTAGCTGAATCTGCACCAAAGTATGGAAATGACATTGACTATGTAGATGATATTGCTATTAAAATGGCAAATCATTATTACAAGGAAGGACATAAGTATAAGGATATAAACGGTAACAACTTTAACACTGCTTTTATGGGGATTTCTAACTACCTTCCAACAGGAAAAGTTGTTGGAGCTACCCCTTGTGGCAGAAAAGCTAAGGAGCCTTTATCAGAAGGGGTGTCACCTTTTGCCGGTACTGATACTTCTACACCACTTGCAGCTATGCGTTCAGCAGCAAAGCTTAACCAAGATGTGCATTCTGGTGGAACATTATTAAATTTAAGATTAAATGAAGATTTAGTAAATACAAAAAGAGGTCAGAGCAACTTAGGCTCTATGATTCAATCCTTCTTTGCACTAGGTGCATTCCATGTTCAGTTTAATACAATATCCACAGAAACATTACGTAAAGCACAGGAAAAACCTGAGGATTATAAGGATTTATTAGTTAGAGTTGCAGGATACAGCACTCAATTCGTTAACTTATCAAGATCGATGCAGGATGCAATAATTGCAAGAACAGCTCACGAAAACTATTAGAATTAAAGAAAGGCACTGTTTAATTTAACTGTGCCTTTTTTAAATATAAGACTTTAAAACAGGAGGATTTATATGAACAAAGTAACTGGATATTTTATGGAACCACAAAATTTTTCTGTAAATGACGGAAATGGAATTAGAACAATAATTTTTTTAGCTGGCTGTCCTCTTAGATGTAGGTGGTGTTCTAATCCAGAAAGTCATACAAACCTTATGAAGGTTGCCCATTATGAAAAAACATGTATAAACTGTGGAAAGTGTGCACAATTATGCCCTCAGGGAGTGGGTATAAATTTAAATACTCAATGTGAACAGAAAAAATGTAAAGCTTGTGGAATTTGCATAAAAGCATGTCCGACAAACAGTAGGAAGAATTTAATTTATCATTATAGTAGTGAAGAAATAATGAAAATCATTGAAAAACAAAAAATATTTTATAGGTATTCAGGTGGCGGGGTTACCTTTTCTGGAGGAGAGGCAACTATGCAGGTAGAAATGCTTAGAGAACTTGTATATAAACTTTATGATTCAGCCATAGATTTAGCTATTGAAACTTCTGGTTACTTTAACTTCGAAGAGGTTAAGGATATATTGGAAAAGATGAATTTAATATTTGTAGATATAAAACATATGGATAACAGTAAGCATAGGTTTTATACAGGAGTTGGTAATGAAAATATATTGAAAAATATAGCTAGACTTAATGGGTTAAAAGTACCTGTAGTAGTTCGAATACCATTAATTGATGGAGTTAACTCAGACAAAGAAAACATAAGAAAAGCAGCTAAATTTGTAAAAGACAGTATGGATATGCCTAAAATTGAATTATTACCTTATCACTCCTTTGGTGATAGTAAATACGAAGCTTTAGGTTTGGAAAAACCAGCAAGACAGTTTAAAACTCCATCTAAAGAATACATGGAAGAGTTATATGGCATAATCGAAAGCCAAGGGGTTGATGTAGTTAGTTATAAGTAAACTACCATTAAAAAGTTGAGTAAAAGTAAGAATATCATACCAAGGTTTATGCAATACATGTATGGGTAATAAGGTTAATAAAAGCTGATATAACTAAAAAATAATTAAGGGACAGACTTATAGGTTTCTGTTGACATAAAGAAGACAATAGTTTATCATATAAATGAGAACGATTATCATTCTAAGTGAAATGTTAAACTATTTAAGATAAGATTTAAAATCTTCTGAAGGGAATTGGAGAATATGGTAACAGAAAATTATTCCTTAGAGTATATTACTGAAACAGAATTAGAATCAATACGTAACTTTGCAATTAAAGAATGTTTCGAAATCATCTTGGAGGAAACAGAATATTTTTTTCAGAGTAAGGAGTATCGGATAGATATTTTTGCCGAAGGAGTAGATTTTTCAAAATTGAGCCCAAAGTGTTTTCAAGAAAGATTTGTTAAAGTACTATATTCTAAAAAGGAACTTGAATGCTTTATTTTAAGAATTGAAAAAAAGATTCAGAAAGAGCTAATGAGGTTACCAATTAAGTCTGATTTCAAGTTGCATAATAACAAAGTAACGGATTTATTAAACATTGAAGATAGTTTTTTATTTATATATGAAGCGGCTAGAACTTATGGGATTAGCTGCGTAACTTCAAAAACTATTGATAAGCTATGGAAAAAAAACATTAGTAGTTTTATGCCTAAGGGATTAGGAAAGCTCACTAATAAATTTAAGGCAGGAGATTATTTTTTATCAACAATAGGGTTAACTACTGGAGAAATAAAGTGCAGCATAAGTGAAAAAGTATCAAAAAGTGCACAGGGAATTTTAATGAACAAGAAACACGAAATAATTAAATTTCTAAAAAATGAAGTTATTACACAAGTGGCTAATTCGGAAAGTATAAATCATACTATATCTTTGAAGAGAGAGATAATAAAAACTGCTTAGTGAATTTATAATATAATATTGAAGTTTCTAGTGTGGTGTTTTAACTGTAATTTGATTGTATACCTATCAAATTACAGCTAAAACACCACACTATTTTTGTATTTAAAACATTAATATATTGAGGGCAGCTGATAAGTGTATCGTTATTTGATTATATTTTTCTTTATGTAAAAAGTATGAATTATAGGAATATTACATGAGATAGAGGAGAATAATACCAGTAAAAAGGAGGTAGTAAAATGTCTGAGAACAACAATTCAAATGGAGAGATCAAAGATAACAAAGCAGGTTATGAAGATGTAAATCGTCAAGAAAATCAATTTATTCCTAATAATACATCTGTAAATCCAGGCCCGAATACGTATTATAACGAAGGACAAATGAGAAATATTCAACTAGAAAACAGAATACCAGAGGTTAACTCAAGAAATTACAGGCCAAGGGAAAACAACCAGTACAATCCAAATAATAGGCCTGGTTTCAATGATCCAACCTACCAGGCTAATTACAATCAAAATCCAAGAAATTATTATAGAGGTGATGATAGAATGAATTATCGAAACGGTTATACAAACAATTATTCAATGAATTACCCAAACAGTTATCCAGTAAATTACATGAACAATTATCCAAACGGTTATCAAAACAATTATCGAGATGGCTACCCAAATAATTATTCAACAAATTATCGAGATGGTTATGTAAATAATTATTCAATGAATTACTCAAACAATTATCCTAATAATTATCCGAGCAACTACAGGGCAGGCAATGATTATGGCGACGGATATCCATGTCCTAACTATTATGATGATTATGACTACGATGATTGTTGTGAACCAAGAAGACCTTATTATGGAGGGCCTAGACCTTATGGAAGACCAAGAGTAGGAGCATGGTGCGCCAATATGAGAGGCTATGACCCTTACTATAACTATGGAATGATGCCAAACTCTTGGTGGAATCAGCGTATGATAACAGACTTTATTAATAGACCGAAGGTTAACAATTTCTTTAGAGGCGTTGGAATTGCTACAGTTGGATTAATATTAGCTCCATCAGTTGCTAGGACCTTAAGACCCATTGTAGTTAAAGCTGTTCAAGGAGTAATGAATACCTCTGATGAGTTTAGAAACATATTTGCTGATGCTAAAGAGGATATTGAGGATATTTTTGCAGAGTCTAAATGGGAAGGAAGCAACAACGAGAGGTATGGCTTTGGTGAAAACGAAAACCATAATAAAGAATGTTAAAGGGCAACTAATGGTTTTTGAATAACTGAAGTACATAACAAACATAATAAAATATGAATGTTTTAAAGCATTATTTTAAACAAGATCCAAGACAAAGGAGAATCATGAGGATGAGTTTTTGTAGGATGGAGGTTGTAAAGTCTTTACCTGGAAGACTGCGGGTGAGAATTAAAGGACTTAAAGGCAATAGGTACTTCGCTGAAGCTATAGAAAGCACATTGAAAAGAAATGAAAAAATTTTTGTTGTCACGGCCAATCCACAAACTGGAAAGGCCCTAATTCTCTTTGATTCGAGACAGGTTTCTGTCAATAAGCTTTACCAGGAGATAGGAAGTTCCCTAGAAACTATGATTTCAAAAGTAATTTCTTCAAGAGCTGATAAGCTGCATGAAAAAGCTTTGAACAGAAAAACAAAAGAAATAAAAGTTTTTGAGCCTGAGGATTTGCCTATTGAATCACAAATATCAAAGGTAACCTTAAGTGGAGGATTATTATTAGCCCTAACGGTAAAGAGAATCTTCTTCGGAAAATCTTCTATGGCACGGTCTTCTGGAATAAATAACCTAGCTGCTTTAACTACAATAGCTACAGGATATCCAATTTTCAGAAGCGGACTAGAGAGCCTTGTAAAAAGAAGAAAGCTGAACAACGACTTTTTAATCAGTGCAGCTACTGTAGTATCACTCCTGTTAAAGGAAAGTATTACAGGGTTGGTTGTAGTGTGGCTTGTTAATTTAAGTACTTTGTTTCAAACTATGACCCTAGATAAATCACGTAAGGCAATAAAGCAAATGCTGCAAGGTAAGGACGAAATGGCATGGTTGCTATTAGACGGAACAGAAATATCTGTTCCTATAGAATCTATAGAAAAGGGTAATATTGTTATTGTTCATATAGGTGAGAAAATACCAATTGATGGTGAAGTAACTGATGGTGAAGCTGCTGTCAGCCAGGCAATTATAACAGGTGAGGCAATTCCAGTTGCTAAGAAGCAAGGTGATAAGGTTTTTGCTGGATCTATTGTTGAACAAGGAACAATAAAGATTTTGGCAGAAAAAGTAGGAAAGGAAACCTCTATAGCCAGAATTGTTCAATTAGTTGACGAAGCCAGCAAGGTAAAAGCACCTATTGAAAATATGGCAGATCGTTATTCTGAGAAAATAGTTCCTCTATCCTTAGGACTTTCATTACTAAATTATTTGGTAACTAGAGACTTTAAAAGAAGTATGACTATGCTCATTGTAGCATGTCCATGTGCAGCTGGTTTAGCTACTCCTACGGCAATTAGCGCATCCATGGGAAATGCAGCAAAAAGAGGTATTCTCATCAGGGGAGGAAACTATTTAGAGAAGGTAGGAAAAACAGATGTAGTTTTATTTGATAAAACTGGAACATTAACGGAAGGTAACCCATCTGTAGTAACAATTGAGGCTGTGCATGAAGATTATTCCGCTGATTTAGTACTACAATTAGCGGCTTCAGTAGAAAATCATACAAACCACCCGCTAGCTAAGGCTATATTAGAAAAAGCAAATGAAATCAATGCTAGTATATTGCCTACAGATACCCAGGTAGTTATTATTGGTCAGGGTGTTAAAGGAATTGTAAATAAAAGTGTTGTTATGGTCGGAAATGAACTTTTTATGAAAAATAATGGAATAAATATTAATAAAGACAGGGTAAAAGCTGATCGAATGAAGTTGCTTGGTCAAACTGTACTTTTTATAGCCTGTGAGAATGAATTAATTGGAATGATTGGTGTAAAAGATAAAGTAAGGTATGAGAGCAATAGAGCCATTAAGGGATTAAGAGAAGAAGGAATATGCAATATTGGACTGGTAACAGGGGACTGTGCTGAAACTGGGGAAATGATAAAGGAAGAACTAGGACTTGATCAGATGTGGGCTAATACTTTACCTGAGCAAAAATTAAGTATAGTGGAAAAATACCAGGGTGAGGGTAAGATTGTGACCATGGTAGGAGAGGGAATTAATGACTCACCTGCCTTAGCCAAGGCCGATATTGGCATCGCCATGGGAACTGGCGGTACTGATGTAGCTATTGAGTCTGCAGATATTGTTCTAGCTGATGACAATCCTGAGAAGATTGTTACCTTAGTCAAATTAAGCAATCACACCATGGAGGTTGTAAAACAGAATTTTATTTTCGCTGTTGGAATTAATGCCATTGGGTTAATCCTTGGTGCGGGAAAAATTATATCTCCATTGTCAGCTGCAATCTTGCATAACCTTAGCACCTTTGGTGTTGTTGTCAATTCTTCGAGGTTAATGAATTATTCTATAGATAAAAAGAGAAGGAGGAGGACAATTGGCAGAACTAAAGGATTTAGAAAATAAGATGAGAGCTCTAATTGCTCAAGGAAAAGAGTGTGTTGATTTAAGTTTTGAACTAATTCACAGGGAACCAGAAACAAAAAAAGTAATATTAAAGCACTGGGAAAATTTTCTACTCCACTTTTTTGAATATATTAAAGGTAAAGAAAAGGAAACAGGAGAAGATATAATTAAAGGCATTTCTTTGAGAAAGTTAATAAAGTTTAGATAGATTTTCAAAAATATCTTTAATAAACTAAATCCAGTAGTGAAGCAGCTTCACTACTGGATTTTATTTTAGTTCTTTTTATTTGGTGTTTTTTACGTTAATACATAAATATAATATTAGTAGTTAAAATCTGATACGCATATTTAGGTCATATTAGGTATTTTAATGAAATTGCTATTATAAAATGTGAGTTATCATCAATTTTGAAAGGATTAAAAGGTATTATGAGAATTTTGAAAGATGTCTTTAGTAGAATGGCTAATAGCTTGACAATATCAAAGCTACGTAAGATTAAGAATTCTAATAAAAAATATCCTATAGCAGATGGATCATTTATTCAAGATGATATGGTGGAAAAGTGGAATGATTCAAAATGGCAAAGTGAATTTAATTATTTAAAAGAATGTAATATGCATTACGTTATTATAGGCACTTCTATTACTGAAGGTGATTTAACCAAAACTATTTATCCAACCAAAATTCCTGGGGGAAAAATGGAATATCCAGGTGTAGATATTGTTGATATGTGTCTCAGAAATGCAGAGAAAATAGGAATGAAGATTTTTTTAGGCATTAATTTTAATAGTGATTGGTGGAAGAAAGGACCTAGAAACCCTAAATGGCTTTATGCTCAAATGGAAAGAGGAAATGAGATAGCCGATGAATTATATACTAAATACTATTCCAAATATCCTAATGCTTTTTATGGGTGGTATTGGGTATATGAGGTAGATAACCTAAACTTTAAAACAAAGGATGATTTTTCTGTATTAGCTAAAGCAATTGATATTAATTTAAAACATTTAAAAGAAAAAGGCCATCGATTACCACTTATGTTATCACCTTTCATGAATTCTGTTTATGGAAGTGCTGAAGAATATGCAAAAAACTGGGCCTACTTATTTCAGCATACGGACTTAGGAAAAGGGGATATATTTTGCCCACAGGATTCCGTTGGCGGCGGAGGGTTAAAAATAGATGAAGTAGATCACTGGTTTGCAGAATTGAGAAAGGCTGTAGATACTAAAGCAGGGTTATTATTTTGGGCTAATACAGAAACCTTTAATCACTTAAACTGGTCTAGTGCTCCGCTCAATCGATTTATAAAACAGATGGAAATTGAAAAACCATATGTAGATAACATTATAACTTTTGCATATTGTCATTATTATAGTCCTAATAATATTGATAAAGGTTTCCATGAGACTTATTTAAAATATGTTAAAAGTGGTCAGTTAGAAAACCGTAAACCAACAGCTCCAAAGAAAGTTGAAATTATAGAAATGGGAGAAAATAAATTTTTAATTTCTTGGTATCCTGCCAGTGATAACATTGGGATATATGGTTATGAAGTGTATAGGGATAAAAAATTAATTTTTACTACTAATGTAGATAGAATATTTAAGGGAAAGAAAGGAAAAAAGGAAGACCTTGTAATGAGTTATATAGATAAGGTACCCTTGAAAGATAGATTTAAAGGTCTTAGTTATGAAGTAAAGGCAATAGATTTTGCAGGAAATATATCAAAGCCTAAAAAAGCAAAAGTATCCTCTTTGTAAATTTGGTAGACTAGGCTGTTGAAGAGGATAGAATTGCTTATGTTTTTTATTTTTCTTTATTATGCTCCCCCCACTGACACATTCCCTGTATAATGGGCCAAAGGCTTTGTCCTTTTTCAGTAAGGCTATATTCGACCTTTGGAGGAATCTGTGGATATTCCTTACGATGAATTAAGCCATCACTCTCCATTTCCTTTAATGTGCTACTGAGGGTTTTGTAGGTTATTTTACCTATCATACGCTGCAATTCGTTGTAACGCACAGTCCCGTGCTTTGATAAATAAAATATAATTAGCAATTTCCACTTTCCGTTAATAATAGAAAGTGTATAGCCAAAACAGGTGTCTTGACTGTCAGCAACAACTCCTTTGTATTCCTTCATATTTACACTATCCTCCTAGATAGTATGCGTCGAAAAAGTGCATACTTGTTTGAAAATCTATACTGATTATATAATACATTTGAAACAAAGTAAATCAGTATTCAAGCATTAATAAAAAATGCATTACAGCTCTGTATCTTAATATTTGTTTTTGATGAGCTGCTATATAAGTGAATGTCTCTAACCAATTAATGAATAACGTTAGGAGGAAAATTAAATATGTCACAGATACAACAACAATATCAAGATAACATAAACACAATAATACAAAAAATCAAAGAAGCAGACGCCATTATAGTTGGCGGTGCATCAGGTATGTCTACTGCTAATGGTCATGATTTTTATAATCATAGCAAGTATTGGATTGATAATTTCAGTGAATTTGAAAAAAATTACGGGATTCGCGGTAACTTTGAAGCCCTTTACTATAAATATAAAACAAGCGAAGAAAGATGGGCTTATTTATCTAAACACTGTACACTTATGTTTGATACTCCACCTGGACAGACTTATATGGATTTACACAAGCTGATAAAAGACAAGAATTATTTTATTATTACCACAAACCAAGATATGCAATTTTCTAAGCTCTTTTCGGAAGAAAAAATTTGTCTACCTCAAGGGGATGCTCACTGGTTACAATGTGCAAAACCCTGTCACGATAAGGTTTATCCCGCTGAGGATATTGTTAGAAACATGGCTACTAGTGCTAAGGATACGAGAGTTCCTACAGAGCTGATTCCAAGATGCCCAATGTGTGGCGGGGAAATGGAGCCTTGGATACGTTCCTTTGTCTTTTTAGAGGGGGAATTCTGGGAAGATGGACTTAATAAATATAGAACATTTTTAGCTGAGAATTCTAATAAAAAAGTTGTATTCATAGAACTAGGTGTTGGACCTATGACACCAAATATAATTAAATACCCATTTACTCAAATGGCTTATAACTGGCCAAATGCTTTTTTAGTTCGTATTAATAAAGGTGAAGATACCACTCCTGATTATTTAATAAATAAAACAATAACAATGGATGCTGATATTGCACAAGTACTGAGTGATTTAGCTTCACATATGTAGAAAATGTATAGAGCATTCCACAACACAAATTTAATAAAAATGAGGAGTTACAGATGGAAGAGAAATATAATGAAGTTTTAAAAAAAATCAAAGAAGCGGATAGCATTGTTATCGGCGCAAGTAACGGTCTTTCAATTTCGGAAGGTTATCATATTTTTGCAGAAAACTTAGCTTTTCTAAAGAATTTTGGAGACTTTCGTGAAATTCACGGTTTTCACAGCATTATACAGGGATGTTTTTATCCATTTCCTTCTCAGGAAGAGAAGTGGGCATTTTTCAGCCGTATGTTCGAATACTTTTTATATAAAAAGGAAGCAAGTCCAGTTATGAAGAACCTTTATGAACTGGTGAAAGATAAAACTATTTTGTTGTTACCTCCAATATAGATGATCATTTTACACTGGCAGGTTTTCCAAAGGAGCGTCTCTTCGAAATAGAAGGTAATTGCAGGTATCTGCAATGTTCTCATGGTTGTCATAATAAAACTTATTTAGGAGATGAAATACTAATCAAAATGGCACAAAGCCAAGAGAATGGAAAAGTTTCATCAAATCTTATTCCTAAATGTCCTGAGTGTGGCGGCAGGATGCAAGTTCATATTGAACTAGATGGGGATTTTCTAAGGGACAAGTCTTGGCAAACTAGCTGTGATGCTTATCAGGATTTTATTAAGAAAGCTCATGGCAAAAAAATAGTTTTTCTGGAATTAGGTGTAGGTGCTAGAAATCAGATGATTAAAGCACCATTTATGAAGTTAACTAATATGGAGAAAAATGCTACTTACATTACCCTTAATAAAGGTGGCGATCTTTATATTCCAGAGGCAATTGCGGCTAAATCCATAGGTATTGACGGTGATATTGCAGAAGTGTTACAGCAATTGGTACAGATGAGATAAGTAAAATATGCAAGTGTTAGAATAAAGGAGAAAAAAATGCTTTTAAAACAGGTTATGAAAGATCCTATATGCCAGCCAGTGGAAAGGCGCTATAAAAAATGGTATGAATTTATGGAGCAAAATATCCAGTTTTGGTTAAAGGATAGTGTAAAGCACACCAAAGAGCATTGTGCCCGGGTGCTGCTGTTGTCACTTGTCATAGCATATCAAATTGGACTAAGTTATGAAGAAATGGATGCACTTAGCATGGCGGCTATTTTTCATGATTCCCGGCGCCTCGATGATTGGCTGGATAAGGGACATGGCAAACGAGCAGCAGAATATTATGCAGATTATTGCTGTGAGCATGATATGCCTTTTGATGAGCAGACTTATTACATCATGTATTACCATGACCAAGATGATACCATTGGATTGTCAGAGATTGCAAAAGCGCCTATTGTAAGCGAAAGATGCATGCTGTTATATAAGATTTTCAAGGATGCTGATGGATTGGATCGCTTTCGCCTAGGTCCAGGTGGTTTGGATGTAAATATGCTTCGCACAGAAGAAGCACATAAACTTGTTGACTTTGCAAAATATTTTTTGCAGAAAAGTAATGAGTGATAACTATTAAAGAAACATGCAAGCATAGCTTAAAGTAAATTAAATCCTCTTATAGAGGCCATTCTGACACATATAGCAGTAAGGAGGGATTAAGGAATGAAAGTTTTAGTGGTAATTGATATGCAGAATGATTTTATTAATGGATCACTTGGTACTAAGGAAGCTGTAGAAATTGTTGATTCTGCGAAGGCTAAGATTGACAGTTATCTAGTAACAGGTGACACAGTCATTTATACACAAGATACCCATACTAAGACTTACCTTCAGACACAAGAAGGGAAGAAGCTTCCTGTTCCGCATTGCATAAAAGGGACGCCTGGCTGGGGAATTTTCCAAAGGGTGTATGTGAGCGGATGTCAGGTGATTGAAAAGCCGTCTTTCGGTTCAATAGAGCTTGCTGAATTGATTGCAGTGATCGGAGGGGAAGATGATGACACAGTTTGATAAGCGCAATATCAGTATGATGATGGATTTATATGAAATGACTATGGCAAATGGATATTTTGCTGGGCAAAATGAGATGAAGAAAGTGGCATTTGATGTATTCTACCGTAAAAATCCGGATAATGGAGGTTTTGCAATCTTTGCAGGACTAGAGCAGATAATAGAGTATGTAGAAAATCTGTACTTTGATCCAGATGACATAGAATATTTCCGCTCACTGAATCTCTTTAGCGAAAACTTCTTGGACTATCTGAGTAATTTCCGATTCAAAGGAGATATTTACGCCTTCCAGGAAGGAACTATCATGTACCCTAATGAACCGATTATTACCGTAATAGCCCCCCTCATAGATGCACAGTTAGTAGAAACGGCCATTCTGACACAAATCAACCATCAGTCTTTGATTGCCACGAAAACAAGGCGCATCCTGTGCGCTGCAGAGTGGCGAGCTGTATCCGATTTCGGTGCAAGGCGCGCTCATAATATAGATGCGGCTGTTTACGGGGCAAGAGCTGCTTATATCGGTGGAGCCAGTAGTACATCTAACGTAATGGCAGGAAAACAATTTGGAATACCTGTCAGCGGAACCATGGCACATAGTTGGGTAATGTTCTACAAAGATGAATATGAGGCCTTTAAACATTACGCAAAAAACTACCCAGATGCAGCAGTGCTTCTCGTGGACACCTATGATGTTATACATTCTGGCATTCCAAATGCTATTCGTGTGGCAAAGGAAGTTTTGGAGCCAATGGGGAAACGACTAAAGGGTATACGTCTAGATTCTGGAGACCTTGCATACCTTTCAAAAAAGGTACGCAGGATGCTGGATGACGCTGGACTTAATGACTGTAAGATTTTTGTATCGAACAGTCTGGACGAATATACCATTACTTCACTCCTAGGTCAAGACAGCAAAATAGATGGCTTTGGTGTTGGGGAACGTCTGATTACGGCGAAAAGCGATCCTGTATTTGGTGCAGTTTATAAAATTGCTGCTGTAGAAGAAAATGAAACATTTGTACCAAGGATAAAGGTATCAGAAACCGTTGAGAAAATCACAAATCCCGGCCTTAAAAAGATATATCGCGTCTACTGTGAGGAAGGAAACGCCATAGCAGACCTGATTACTAGGTTGGACGAACTGGTGGATATGGACAAACCATATCGATATGTTGAT
Organism: Clostridium tanneri; assembly: GCF_033659955.1. Classification (NCBI taxonomy): domain Bacteria; kingdom Bacillati; phylum Bacillota; class Clostridia; order Eubacteriales; family Clostridiaceae; genus Clostridium; species Clostridium tanneri. The sequence continues at coordinate 29,653 of NZ_JARUJP010000019.1, read as the reverse complement.
CCAGAAAAACCTTGGAAAAACCGCTACTTCACAAACTGCACCGTGAAAGAATTGCAGCAGCTTGTGATGAAAGATGGAAAACGGGTGTATCAGGCACCTAGCCTAGATGAGATTCGTAACTTTGTGGAGCAGCAGTTAAAAAAGGAAATTTGGAAAGAAGAGCAGCGATTTGAAAATCCACATAAGCATTATTTGGATATGAGTCCCTATTATTATGAATTAAAGATGAGCCTGCTGCACGAAGCACAGAATGAATAATAAGGGGGAATTCCAATTGAGCAAACAAATGGAAATCATCCAAGCGTTGAATGTGAAACCAGAGATCAACGCCAAGAAGGAGATTCAGAGCAGGATTGATTTTCTCAAAGCATATTGTATGAAAGCAGGAGCAAAAGGTTTTGTCTTTGGTATCGTCAAGGTTTATACTAATGCGACAGGGGAGCCGATATCCTTCCTTTAGCCGGCCTTACAAAAGGACAGGGCCGTGAACTTTTGAAGGAGCTTAATGCTCCCGAACAACTTTATCTTAAGACTCCAACGGCAGACTTGCTCGATAACAAACCTCAGCAAGCAGATGAGACGGAACTCGGCATTGAATACAATGTTCTTGACCAATATTTATTGGGTAAAGAAGTTGCACCTAGTGTTAAGACGAGTATTGAAAATCGATTTGAAGTAACAAAGCATAAACGAGAATTGCTTGTAACTCCATTTGATACTTGGTGGAAGTAAGCATTTGTTTGAAGGAAAATAGTATAGGCTTTATTTACAAAGACTATAGTAAGGAATATAATATGAATATATGAGTAATTATTCATGGATTTATATATTAAGATAAGGGTGTAAGTTTAAGAAAAATAGAGAATTTTTTAGGCTTCAATCCAATATTAAACGAATGCAACGAAAGGATAACGCAATGAATACCACCGGAAAATTTCAGTTTTTGAACCAGGTATCCAAGGTTGTTCAACAAAGTAAAGATGGTTTTCACACATTATATAAGCTGGACTGCCTGGATGGTCAAGGAGATATGACAGTTTATCAGGTTTTTCCCGGTATTGAACTCTTTTTAGCTAATTTTGATTCCACCAGCTGTACCTTTCAACATAAGCCCTATGGTAATACAATGCAAATTAATTATTGCCAGGAAGGACGCGTTGGTTGGCAACTAGAGAGTGGTGCTTGTATGTATCTTGGGGAAGGAGATCTTTCTATTCATATGATGGACAACTGTGTTTCTTCTACTATGAGTTTTCCAGTAAAGCTTTATCGCGGCATTGGAGTTGTTGTTGATTTAGATAAAGTAGCCGATTATCCACCTGAAATTTTGTGCAATACAGCCATTAATATCAATGAATTTAAAAGGAAGTTCTGCGAAGATGACCATTACTTAGTTATGCCTGCCCGCGATGAAATTGAACATATTTTTTCTAAACTTTATTCATTACCAAATTGTGTGCAGCGTCCCTATTTCAAACTGAAGGTGCAGGAACTGCTGCTATTCCTATGGATGATTGATGTGAATAAAGAAAAGCAGCGGGAGCAATATCTATCTCCACAGGTTGAAATTATTAAAAGAGTTCACAAACAACTTATATCCAATCTTCGAGAAAGACCAACAATTGAAGAATTATCTAAAGAATACTTAATTAATACAGCAACCTTAAAGTCAACCTTCAAAGGTGTTTATGGACAGCCAATTGCCACCTACATGAAAGAATATCGCATTCACCAGGCTGCTAATTTGCTACGCCGAGGCAATGATATGATAGCTGACATCGCTAAGCAGGTAGGCTACGAAAATCAGGGTAAATTTGCAACGGCTTTCAAGAAAATTATGAAGGTTTCTCCAACGGAATATCGATTGCAACATCAAATAGAGTCCTACGATGTTATTAATTGCTTATAACCCAGTAAAAAAGCTATCTTGCTCTGTTACTGGGTTTATTTTTTTATATAACTCGTCTCTATATGGCTAATTTTTCGATGATATCCTTAAGAGCATTTTTTACAGGAGAGCTTTCAGGTAATTTCACCATTGGCTTTCCAGCGCAATCGTATTGATAAACCATATCATCTTGAGGAACAATACCGAGAAGTTTAAGACCTTGTTTTTCTATCTCTTCTAGCGTTCCAGGATTTAATTTACCTTCTGGTGCTCTATTTACAATTAAGCCCATATACTTTGGGTGCATATTAGACTCACTTACCAACTCTGCAATTCTTCCTGCTGCCTGAACTCCTCTCCTGGAACAATCACTAACTAGAATCATAGTATCAACATTAGGAAGAATTCCTCTGCTAATATGCTCCATTCCAGCTTCATTATCTACTACAATGTATGGATAATTCCCCTGAAGTTTCTGAATCTGCCTTTCTAGAAGACCATTTACAAAGCAGTAACAACCCTGCCCCTGGGAACGTCCCATAATCATCAAATCAAAATCATCCTCTTCCGTTATTGCATTATTCATGCGCATTTCTAGATAATCTGCCTTAGTCATACCGGCAGGGATCTTACTTTGTAAATCCATTCCTGCTCGTTCTAATTCTTCCCTAACCTGTCCAAGTGTCATGCTCGTTTCAACACCTAATACTTCATTTAGATTGGAGTTTGCATCTGCGTCTACCGCTAAGATTGGTTTTTTCCCGGTTTGCACTAAATATTCAATCAATAAACCTGTCAGCGTTGTTTTACCAACACCACCTTTTCCTGCAACTGCAATTACGTGTGCCATCTTATCTCCCCATTCTTTCTTTAATTTTTTTATTTCTTCAATCACAGTTTCAATGTAATCATATAGTGAAGCTATATTTCTGTCACTACCAACTTCTGCTGAAGTTCCATCCCCAGCTTACGATGAAATCTGAAGTTTGATTACATTATTTAACCATTCACAGGTTCAGTATATAAATGATAAGTTTAAGGGTCAATGGAGTTGACAAAGTTCATACCATTTGGAGCAAAAATACTCCAAAATGGAGCGAACAGAATAAGCTATCGATGGTTTTTTAGGACAAAGGTATATAAGATTTTAAGGTAATATCAATTATAATTTTCAGTGTGAATCAAAAATGAAGGGGAAGATTTTATATACTCACTCCATTTAGAAGGATTTATAATCCAAATAGAAGAAAACCTGCTGAGCTCATTGACCAGCGGGTTTGTTGTACATATACTAAACCTATAAACATATGGGTTATTGTCCATATTTTCAAGAAAAATTAAGATACTATTTGTCACGGAGGAATATGGACAAGGTAGTTAAAAACTAAACAAAAGTGACTTGAACTTATATTTTGAGGCAAAAGTTTCTGGTATATTGTTAAAAAGAGTAAAGAGTATTTATTAATATTAAATTAAGGGGAGTGTGGATAATAATGAGTGCTTTTGAAAAAGTGAGTATTGAGGAATTGGAAAAAAGGCTTATAAGACTTAAGGAATATCTTGAAGATATAGAAGAGGAAAGAGGATTTGTACTAGGCCAAAGGGGGATTCATCTCTCTAGTTCTGTAGCAGAAAAATATCAAATTGAAATAAATGATCTAAAGGAATGTATCAATGAGTTAGAAGAGTTATTACGAAAAAAACGTGCTAATTAACCTAAATGATAGTAAGCTACAGGAAGGAGAATAATAAAAACAATATTATTCTTCTCTTTCCGTTGATAATAGAAAGTGCATAGCAAAAACAAGTGTCTTGGTTGTCAGCAACAGAGCCTTTGTATTCCTTCATATTTACACTATCTTCCTAGATAGTATGCGTCAAAAAAGTGCATACTTGTTTGAGAATATATTCCAGTTGTACAATATACTTAAATCAAAGTAAGTAAATGTTCAAACATGATAAAGATATATTAGGATATTTGGTTACTACTTAAGTAACAAATTGATAAACTAACCTTTTGACCCCAACTCTTGTCATCAGCTCGACTTTTTTTGGGATGCAGGTACCGAAGTGCTAGTACTATGACAAAAGGAATATTCATTAGTAAACTTTATTAATTAATTTCACTTGTTAGGAGGATGAAAATAATGTTTCCTTATATGATAGGCGAGGATAAAGATGGTTATAAACCAGCACTAGAATATGCTGTTAAATGCTTTGCAGAAAAAGCTCCGCTTAAGATGTCGGAAAAAAGTGGAGCAACTTTTGATTCAAAACAATCTACTATGCGGATAAAAAGTCTTGGACAAATGCTTGATGTAAAATATCCAGAGGGTGAGATAGTTTTCAGCAATTCAAAACATATGCCTCCATGGAATTGGAGATGGCTTATTCTTCATTATCTTTCCCGAGCAGATAACACTCCCATTACAAATAAATTAATCTCATATCGTGAGCTAGAAAATGGATCTGTTAATTATCCAGCTATTTTGAGTAAAATCATTAATCCCCTAGTAAAAAAGTTTTCACAAGAACCAGTAGAGCAAATAAAAGCGGCATGTCTTAAACTGGGTGCTTCCATTGAAGAAGGGGGCGACGTCTGTGCTAAAATACACCTTTTTCCTAAGTTTCCGTTAACAATTAAACTGTGGTTAGGTGATGAGGAATTCAAAGGTTCTGCTAATATCCTATTTGATATAAGTGCTAATCAGTATCTAGATACAGAAGCTATTAATGAAGCGGGAATTATGGTTTCATATTTCTTAATTAAGCAATATGAATTAATGCAAACGAGGAATTGTTAGGTTTTAACAGCAAAATATTATGCAACATCAAGGGCAGAAATGTTCCTGTAATTTTTTCAATTTGCTATTTAGAAAAAGTTAATAATTGAAAAATAGAGCATTTCTGTTTCCTATCATTGCAAGTATTTACTCATTTATTTGGCTAGCAGCGAGCAGTCTTTAAAGTCATATCCTCTTTTGTCATCCTCTCTTTTCCCCAATTAAAAATAGCTTCTAATGCAGGCACAAGCTGTAAGCCGTTATCTGTTAATGAATACTCCACTCGAGGCGGAATCTGATTAAATTCCTTTCTGCTCACAAGCCCATTTTCCTCCAAACTTTTCAGTGATCTTGTAAGCATAATATTCGTAATACCTACTAGATTTCTTTTAAGATCATTATAACGCATAGTTTTATTTTGATATAATTTCCATAGTATTGGTACTCTCCATTTTCCACCGATAATTTCCATAGAATATATCATCACGCAGTTTTTCTCGTTAATAACTCCTTGTTCTTTATTTTGTGACATAAAATTCTCCTTTTTAGGGCACAAAAATGTGCGTACTTGTATACTTGTTTCTGGGCATTTATACTAATTGTAACAGAAAAAGTTAGTTTGCAATATTAATTTTATTATTTGTGATTGCTATCTGTTTACGCAATCCACTTTGAACTATCGAGTATGTGCAACAAAATTAAGTATAATATAATAAAAGGGGGAAAAATCATGCTAAATCTCCATAATTTTAAGATGCCAAAATTAAAAGAAGGGGCATATAACAGAGACAGTATAAAAAAGGACTACTTAAGACAAAAAGGCACAGTTGCAGTAAAGAATCTCAAAAAGAACAATTTTGAAGCCTATTATTGTGATTCAATTGAGGAAGCAAGAATACTTGTTTTAAGTTTGATTCCTAATAATGGCATCATAGGGTGTGGGGATTCACATACAATATTTGCTCTTGAACTGGATGAGGAGCTGGAAAAGAAAAATTGTGTTGCAATTCCTCATACTTGTGCAGTAAATAACTATGCTATGGAGCATAATAGCCCAGGGTTTAATGTTGTAGGAACTAAGGAAGAAATGCGAGATATACTTATGCAATATCTTGTTGCTAATGTATTTATGTTGGGAGCAAATGCAATAACAATGGATGGTCAAATTGTCAACACTGATGGAACAGGCAACAGGATTGCAGGAAGTCTTTACGGTTCAGACAGAATAATAGTTATAGCAGGTGCTAACAAAGTTGTTAAAGACCTAAATGCAGGATTAGAGAGGATTCGTTTTGTTGCAGCACAGATGAATAATGTAAAGTACTGCAATAATTTGGCATGCAATCTTAGTGGCACATGTATGGACTGTAGTTCTAAACAGAGAAACTGTAATATAACAAATATTATGCATAAAAAGCCTGTAGATTCGGATTTTCATGTAATCATAATAGGTGAGGAACTAGGATTTTAATCATACTTATTTCTAAAACTTAATAAAGAAGGGGTTCATTTTGGGATAATCTCTATTCATTATTAATATTTCTATAATCTCTTGCTAAATATAACAGGTGTGTAGATAAAATTTTTATTAGTCCTTTATGCAGACTAATATGTTAGACGATTCATGTGTAAAGCTCTTTGATAACTGAAACCTTAGGCAAATTGCCTTGATAAACTTTTTTGTTCGGATAACTATGAATTTAGTTATATATAGAGGAATTTAGACTAGGTTGTTGAACTTGTATTATATGGATTATTTTTCACACATTGTGTCTATAATTGGAAGTTTGGAAATTTAAAAAAGAAAACTTTAGAATTGGCATAAAGGAATATTTTATCAATACTAATGCTGATTGTAGGTATGCAATAGAATAAAAACCCGGCGTTGATATCAATAACTTATTGTTATACGACATAAGTGCAAATAAATTTTAATTAAAGTATAGGGAGTATGGGAATAAAGCATATATTAATAATCCAGTTATTAATTAGGGAGGCTTTTACCATGGCTAAAAGAGGGAGTAAGTACAAACTCCAAGATATTATACCATTACAAACTATCATAGATACTGTTAATTCCAGTACAAATAATGTTCTTTTGGAAATCGGTAGAGCAGTTGCTCCAGGGGAATATGCAGTTAGATTTTATAATGATAGGGAACAACCCCGATTTTATAAGAATGAAGAACGGCTTCGATATACAGTACAAAAGGCAATCCTTATAAGTTCATTCAACCATTGGAGAGAAGTAATTGATATTCTTTGCAAGAACAATGAACTAGAGTTAGATGAGGATCAATGCAGTTGTCTTAATGAAAGATTAAATGGTAGTATTTCTGGGAGATAGTTATTGACTCATATTTACACCGAATGAGCTTGTTATCTTTTTAAGATAGCATATTAGTCCACTTTAAGGATTTGTGAAAGGAGAAATCATGGAAGAGAATAAAACCACTTGCAAAACAATTGATGAATATATTTTACAATTCTCTCCTGAAGTTCAAGAGATACTTAAAACATTAAGAAAAGTTATAAAAGAAGCTGCACCTAAGGCAGAAGAGAAGATAAGTTGGCAAATGCCTACTTTTATACTACATGGGAATTTGGTACATTTTGCAGCTTATAAAAATCATATAGGATTTTATCCAGCTCCTAGTGGAATTGATGCATTTAAAGATGAATTATTAGAATATAAAGGAGCAAAAGGATCAGTACAATTTCCTATAAAAAGGCCATTACCTTATGAATTAGTAAGTAAAATAGTTGCATTTAGAGTTGCTGAAAATATAAAAAATGCAGAAGAAAAATTAAAGAAGAAAAAATAATTCAATCTCATATCAAACTAGCTATTAGGTTAAATAAACCTTAGATATAGCTGGCAAGGGATATTATAATAAAATCAAGTTATACATAAGAGTATAGATATGGAAAGGAGTATTCAAAATGGAAAAGGTAATACCATTCTTAATGTTTCAAGATGGCAATGCGGAAGAAGCAATGAATTTTTATACCTCCCTGGTTGAGGATTCAGAAATTATAAACATAGTTCGCTATGGTGCTAATGAAAGTGGAGTTGAAGGGTCTATTATGCAGGCTACTTTTACCTTAAAAGGACAAGAATTTATGTGTATTGATAGTAATATGAAACATGAGTTTTCCTTTACACCATCTTTCTCAATTTATATTATTTGCGATACGGAAGATGAGATTCGAGACTTTTATCAGAGCCTAAGTGAAGGCGGACAGGTACTTATGCCTTTAGATAATTATGGTTTTAGTAAAAAGTTTGGTTGGGTAAATGACCGCTTTGGAGTTTCGTGGCAACTAAATCTTCTAAGGTAATAAAATAAATTGTAATTGGAAAATTTTAAAAAGCAGATTGTTTTTTATTTTAAAGCATTGTGTGATTATTTCAGATAAAGGCTAATTGAAAAAAGTGCTAATCTTTGTTAGATGGAGCACTTTTTTCTTTGTTTTTAACTTCTAAATCAAGACCAATCAATTTAATCTTAATTTTTAATCGGTGTATAAAAAGATTATGCTTTAAAATTAATGGAATTACATAAATAACTGGTCAGCTCTAATATCTGGAATTCATTGTTTATAGCATTACGTATATATGTCATAATGTTATGTTAAAATATTGCAGAGGTGAGTATATGCAGATAAATAGACTTTTTGAAATCGTATATCTATTGCTTTATAAGAAAAGAACAACAGCTAAAGAGTTAGCAGAACATTTTGAGGTTTCAGTGAGAACAATATTGCGTGATATAGAGACGTTGTCAGCAGCAGGGATTCCTATATATTCTCAGCAGGGTAAGGGTGGAGGTATATCTATCCTTGATAATTTTGTTTTGAATAAGACTGCAATTTCAGAGGAAGAACAAAATCAAATTTTATTAGCTCTGCAAAGCCTGTCGTCCACAAACCATTTTGATGTTAGCAATATACTTTCAAGGTTGACTGTCCTCTTTGATAAAACAAGTGATAGTTGGATTGAAGTTGATTTTTCGCCCTGGACCAATTGTGAAACAGACAAAGAAAAATTTGAAGCATTGAAAGAAACTATTATCGGGAAGCAAGCAGTATCTTTTACCTATCTAAATTCCTATGGAGATATTACTCACAGAACAGCTTATCCGCTAAAGCTTGCATTCAAAGCGAAATCTTGGTATTTACAAGGATATTGTCTTTTAAAACAGGACTACAGAACTTTTAAAATTAGCAGAATTCAAGATGTTGAAATTTTACCAATAAGCTTTGCTGATAAAGAGTTTCATATTCCGTCAATTGAAATACCTCGTACTAATTCACATGACCTTATTAATATGAAGATGCGTTTTGCTCCTCAAGTAGCATACAGGGTTTATGATGAGTTCAATCAAAAATACATAGTAAAAAATGAAGATGGTTCACTTCTCGTATCCATAAGGCTGCCAGAGGATGATTGGTTATATGGATTTCTTCTGTCCTTTGGTACTTCCATTCAAATTTTAGAGCCTCTATATATAAAAAGAAATCTACTTCTTAAGATTGATGAAATAAAAAGATTTCATATCCAAAGTATAACATGACGTGCTGTTGTCATGTTATGAGTATTATGATAATGAAGTAATTGAGAAATTTTATAGGAGTGAGCTAAAATGATAGATAAAGAGAATGGTATAAAAGAAGTATTCGTCCATAGTAAAGTTATTGTCAAAGAGATACCTATCCATGTTGTAGAGGCTGGTCCAACATCAAAGTCAGCTGTGTTTTTTATTCATGGATGGCCTACATGTTGGCTGGAATTTAAAACTGTGATGACACTTCTTTCTAATAGTTATCATGTAGTTGCCATTGACTTACCCGGCATAGGTGATTCGGAAATCCCATTACGGTCATACAGAAAGCGAAATATAGCAGAGTATGTTCACAATGTTATGAACACCTTGAATTTATCCGATGTTACTTTAGTCGGGTGCGATGTTGGAGGACAGGTAACTTATGCTTTCTTGAAGAACTTTCCAGATAGAATTTCACGTGCTGTCATTATGAATGTTGCCATTCCTGGAGTTGAGCCATGGGAGGCGGTAAAAAGCAATCCATATATTTGGCATTTTGCTTTTCATTCCATACCCCAGTTACCTGAATTGCTTGTTAGAGGCAATGAACTGGAGTACTTTTCTTATTTCTATGATGCTCTTGCTGGAAAGGGTAAAAAAATGAGTGACACTCAAAGGAAATTATATGCTGAAGCATATAGTCGTCCAAGTGCCTTAAAAGCAGGATTTGATTGTTATAGATGTCTTGCTCTAGATGAAAAAGATAATATGACATCAAAAGATGATATTGTTACGATGCCGATTCTCTATTTGCGAGGAGAAGATGAACATATAAATGTTGAAGTATACATGAAGGGGTTTGCTGAAAATGGCCTGCAAAATGTGGTCCTAAAAGTAATCGAAAACTGCGGACATTTTTCATCAGAAGAACAGCCTGAAAAGGTTGCATCAGCCATTAGTGAATTTATAAGTAATATAGGAAATGACATTTAAGTATCTGGTTTAGTTCTTTGAAAATGCTATATCATCAGATTTGAATAAAATATTGAAAGGAGCGAATATATATGTCTAAAGAACTAGTTGTAAATAAGGAAGTTCAAATTAATGCTGATGTATCTAAGGTTTGGAATGCGTTGATAAATCCTAAATTGATAAAACAGTATTTATTTGGTACTGAAGCAGTTTCTGATTGGAACATGGGAAGTTCTATAATTTTTAGAGGAAAGTGGGAAGGGAAGATCTATGAGGATAAAGGTTTAATTTTGAAATTAATAACAAATAAGATTTTCCAATATGCTTTCTGGTCTCCATTTTCTGGTTTGGAAGATAAACCAGAAAACTATGCCAATATAACTTATGAACTAATTGAGAAAGGTGGAGATACTTTACTTGCAGTCACTCAAGATAACATCAAAACCGATGAAATGTTTAATCGAATTTATGAAAATTGGGAGATCATTCTCAAAGGATTAAAAGAAACAGTTGAAAAAAATGTTACTAGCCATTAGGTATACAGTAGTTTTTAATTAATGAAGGATTAAATACAAAGACGTATAAAACCGAGGTGAACTTGCTTGATTATGGTAAGTTAAGCACTAATAAAGTCCATTCTAAATACTTTTTAGGAACATTGAAAATCTTCTGCTTCATAACCCTATATGTTTGAAAAACATATAGCGTTGTAATCAGTCTAAGAACACTTCATTTGTCCGTTATAGTTAACATATGGTATAAAGTTACTATAATTCTATACTAACTTTATATTCTTTTAACCACTCATTAACCTGAATCAAATAAGCCAGCAGTTGAGGTCCCCTCATAAGCTGTCCATACCAAGGTTCTTTAAAGGAAGAGCCACCAGTTTGTATTAATAGTCTTATAGCTTCCTTATCAACCAAATTTAAAATAGGTGATGTCCTATCTTCTAATATATCAGTCATCCACTGCTGAACAATTTTAGTGTATTTAGGGTTGTGAGTTTTTGGGTAAGGGCTCTTTTTTCTATCAATAATATCATCAGGAAGAATGCCTCTTAAAGCCTTTCTTAAAATCCCTTTTTCTCTGTTATCACACAATTTAATATTAGATGGAATATTAAAGGCGTATTCAACAAGTCTATAATCTGCAAAAGGAACTCTTACCTCAAGAAATAGTGTTAATTCAATAATACTATTTTGAGTGTTTAATGGTATTTAACTAGAAATATGAATAATAAAACTAGTGACATCGAAACATAAAGTTTTAATGTCACTAGTTTAACGTTTGATATATATATTATAGTTATTAATTTTCCTACTGAGCACTTTTAGGTCTAATAGCGCCACAAGAATCTCTAATTATTAATGGAGTATCAAACAAAATAGAAGTAGAATTCTCAACATTATGATCAATTAGACCAGAAATAATTTTAATACAAGAAGTAGCCATCTCTTCCATAGGAATATTAACTACGGTAAGTGGTGGATTACTAAATTCCGTATTTTCAACACTACTCATACCAACTGCAATTATCTCCACATCTTCGGGAACCTTAATTCCTTCCTTATTAAAAACATGAAGAGCACCTAAGGCTATAGTATCAGAATTACAGAATAAGGCTTTTGGAGGATTGTCTAAGTTAATAAATTTCTTGGCTGCCTCCACACCACCCTCTATGGTGTTATCGGAAATTATAATGTTCTCTGGTAATATTTCAATTCCATTATTTTTGCAGGTTTCCACAAAACCTCTGTTTCTAATATCCATTGCAAGATAAGCTGACTTAGCCAGCATGATTGCTGCATCCTTATGTCCCATCTTAGAAAATAACAATGCAGATTCTACGCCCATTTTGTAGTTATCAACATGGACTGCACAGTATTTATCAGAGAAACGATTAAATAAAACCACTGGTATTTCTGGAGTTATACTTTCAAGATATTCCATATCAGAAACAGAGGTATTTGCAATAATTGCAGCATTATATATGTTACGATGCTTAAGTCCATTTTCTAAATGAAGAAAATCATTTTTATAAGGACAGATTACAATGTCAAAGTTACGACCTAATTGACTAGTTGCGTTTTGCAGTCCTCTTAAGAATCTGGCCATTAAGTTAACGCGGACGTCTGATGCCCAGTACAATGCAATTGTTGGATTATTAGACACATCTTGACTGCGTAACTTTCTCGCAGAAATATTTGGACGATAATCAAGCTCTTTGACAGCAGCCATGACTTTCTCCTGTGTTTCTATAGATATTTTTCTTTCAGATGCTTTACCGTTTAAGATTATTGATACAGTACCAGCAGAGACTCCTGCTAGGTTTGCGACATCTTTAATAGTAGCCATTTTAATCACTCATTTACAAATTAAATTTATGTTTAGAAATCCACACTAAATTATAAAAAAAATGAGTAATTTTGTCAAGTAAAATTAATATGTTCATCACTACACTTTTTACTAATAGTTATATTACTATAGACTGTGTAAACGGTTCAAATAAAAAATAAAACATATTGACTTTAGTATAACGTTATACTATAATAAGTACAACGTTATACTAAAGAAAAGCATCATGTTAGTATAACGTTAAATTTTGCTAAGTACAACGTTATACTAACATGATCACTATAGAATTGGGAGGATTTATCTATGCCTAAAGTTATGAAAACAATGGATGGAAATGAAGCTGCTGCTTATATATCATATGCTTTTACAGAAGTTGCAACAATCTATCCAATTACACCATCATCACCTATGGCTGAACATGTTGATGAATGGTCAGCAAAAGGAAAGAAAAATATTTTCGGACAAACAGTAAGATTAGTAGAAATGCAATCTGAGGCAGGGGCTATAGGTGCAGTTCATGGCTCACTAGAAGCAGGAGCTTTAACAACATCATATACAGCTTCACAGGGTTTACTTCTGATGATTCCTACTATGTATAGAATAGCAGGTCAGTTACAGCCAGGAGTTTTACATGTAACTGCTCGTACTGTAGGTACCCATGCGCTTTCAATCTTTGGTGACCATTCAGACGTAATGGCTTGTCGCCAAACAGGTTTTGCTATGTTATCAACCTCAAGTGTACAAGAAGTTATGGATTTATCAGGAGTTGCACATCTTAGTGCAGTCGAAGGACGTGTTCCATTCTTACACTTCTTTGATGGATTTAGAACTTCACACGAAATCCAAAAAATTGAATGCCTTGAATATGATGATTTAAGTAGACTTGTAGATAAAGAGGCTCTTAAAGCATTTAGAAAAAATTCTTTAAATCCTGAAAGACCTGTACAACGTAGTACAGTACAAAATCCAGATATATTCTTCCAAGCACGTGAAGCAAGCAATGGATTCTATAATGCTATTCCAGGTATTGTGGAAGATTACATGAATGAGATTAATAAGCTTACAGGAAGAAACTATAAATTGTTTAATTATTATGGTGCACCAGATGCGGAACGTATAGTTATTGCAATGGGCTCTGTATGTGGTCCTATAGAAGAAACAATAGATTATTTAAATGCAAAAGGTGAAAAGGTTGGACTTGTTCAAGTACATCTTTATAGACCATTCTCAGTTGAACACTTTTTAAAAGCAGTTCCTGCCACAGCTAAGAGAATTGCTATTTTAGATAGAACAAAAGAACCAGGAGCAGCTGCTGAACCTTTATATGAAGATATTTGTACAGCTTATGCTAATAAATCTGAAAGACCTGAATTATATGCAGGTCGTTATGGACTTTCTTCAAAGGATACAACACCAGCACAAATAGTTGCAGTATTTGATAACCTTAAACAAAATACTCCTAAAAACCATTTTACAGTTGGTATAGTTGATGATGTAACGTATCTTTCATTAGAAGTAGGAGAAGAATTAGACGTTGCACCAAAGGGAACAATAAGCTGTAAATTCTGGGGACTTGGTTCAGATGGTACAGTAGGAGCTAATAAAAACTCAATTAAAATCATAGGTGACCATACAGAGATGTATGCACAAGCATATTTTTCATACGATTCAAAGAAATCTGGTGGAGTAACACAATCACACTTGCGTTTTGGAAAAGAACCTATACGTTCAAGTTATTTTGTAAAAAAGGCAGATTTTGTTGCTTGTCACAATGCTTCATATGTAGATAAGTATGACATAATTTCTGATTTAAAAGATGGAAAGACATTTTTATTAAACTGCAGCTGGAATAGTGAAGAGTTAGAACAACATCTTCCAGCTAAGATGAAAAAATACATTGCAGAGCATGGTATCAAATTTTACACAATAAATGCTACAGGCATAGCTAAAGAATTAGGACTTGGAAATCGCACGAATACTGTTCTTCAGGCTGCTTTCTTTAAACTTGCTAATATTATACCTATAGAAGAAGCTATAGAGTATATGAAGAAAATGATTTATAAGAGCTATAGTAAAAAGGGTGATAAAATCGTTAACATGAACTATGCCGCCGTAGATAAAGGTGTTGAAGGTCTAGTAGAAATTAAGGTTCCAGCAGCCTGGGCTGATGCAACAGAAGTAGAAGCAGCAGCAATAGTAGATGTTCCAGATTACGTTAAAAATATTCTTATGCCTGTAAATGCACAAGAAGGAGATAAGTTGCCTGTAAGTGTCTTTGTAGGAAGAGAAGACGGTACAGTGCCTCTTGGTACATCTGCTTATGAAAAGAGAGGTATAGCTGTAGATGTTCCAGTTTGGAATATAGACAAATGTATACAGTGTAACCAATGCTCATTTGTCTGTCCTCATGCTGCTATAAGACCTTTCTTAGCAAATGAAGAAGAAACAAATAAGGCGCCAGAAGGGTTTAAGCTTAAAAAGGCTATAGGCAAAGGTTTTGAAAATTATAATTACAGAATACAAGTTGATGTATTAGATTGTACAGGCTGTGGAGTTTGTGCTCAAGTTTGTCCAGCTAAAGAAAAAGCTCTTACCATGGAGCCAGCTGAAACTCAACAAAATGAAATGGATAACTGGTACTATGCATTATCAATTTCTAAAAAAGAAAATCCTGCTGATATTAATACAGTAAAAGGAAGTCAATTTGAAAAGCCTCTTCTTGAGTTCTCTGGTGCTTGTGCAGGATGTGGAGAAACTCCTTATGCCAAAATAATAACACAACTATTTGGAGATAGAATGTATCTTGCTAGTGCTACAGGTTGTTTACAGGCTTGGGGTGCAGCGGCTCCATGTGTACCATATACAACAAATTTTGAAGGACATGGTCCAGCTTGGTCAAACTCACTATTTGAGAACAATGCAGAGTTTAGTCTTGGTATGTGCTTAGCAGTTAAGCAACAAAGGGATAACTTGAAATCTAAAATTCAAGACATTCTTAATTTAACTGAAGATGCAAATGTGAAATCCACATTACAAGAGTGGATTGATAACTATAACAACAGTAAAACTTCAAAAGCTTTAAGTAGAAATGTTGTAAATGTATTAGAAAGTTCAAGCTTTGATGGACAGCTGAAAGAATTAGTGGATGAAATACTAGATAACAAGGAACATCTTGTAAAGAAATCAATGTGGATGTATGGTGGAGACGGATGGGCATATGACATTGGATTTGGAGGATTAGATCACGTTCTTGCTTCTGGTGAAGATGTCAATGTAATTGTGCTTGATACAGAAGTTTACTCAAACACTGGTGGACAATCTTCTAAAGCTACACCTGTAGGAGCAGTTGCTCAGTTTGCTGCATCTGGTAAGAAGATTCAGAAAAAAGACTTAGGAATGATGGCCATGAGCTATGGTTATGTGTATGTAGCACAAGTTGCAATGGGAGCAAGCCAAAGTCAATTTTTGAAAGCTGTTGCAGAAGCTGAAAGCTATCCTGGACCATCAATTATAGTAGCTTATGCTCCATGTATAAGCCACGGTTTAAAAGGTGGTATGAGTACTTCTCAATTAGAACAAAAGCGTGCAGTTGAAGCAGGATATTGGCACTTATATAGATATAATCCACTTGTAAAAGAAGAAGGGAAAAATCCATTTGTATTGGATTCAAAAGAGCCAAAGAGCAGCTTTAAAGAGTTCTTATTAGGTGAAGTTCGTTACTCATCACTTCAAAGAACATTCCCTGAAGCTGCAGAAGAATTATTTGAAGTTGCAGAGAAATCTGCAAAAGAAAAATACGAAAAATATAAAAAACTTGCAGATAACTAATATGCAATGATGTAAAACAAGACTGGAATCAGCAACATTTTCCATTGGGACTACTGCTGATTCTTAGTTAAACTAATAGAGAGTTTATAATCTAATAACTAAAGTTTAACAGATAGTAATAAAAACTTAGCAAATTTAGTATCGACAAGTGGAGGATAAAATGGAATTTAATATAGCACTAATATCTGGGGATGGAATTGGTCCTGAGGTAATTAAAGAAGCTACTAAAATATTAGATAAAATAGGAAAATTGTTTTCACATAAGTTTAAGTATACAGAAATAGAAGCTGGTGGTGCATCTATTGAGAAATATGGTGAACCTTTGACAAAAGATAACTTAGAGGTTTGTAAAAAAAGTAATGCAATAATTTTGGGAGCTATTGGCGGAGCAAAATGGGATAGCCAACCTCTAGATAAAAAACCAGAAAAGGCTATATTACAACTTAGAAAAGAACTCAGTTTAGGAGATAATCTGAGACCAATATTTGTAAATAGCGCCTTAACAAGCTTTTCTCCTTTGAAGGAAAGTATTCTTAGAAAAGGCCTTGATATTCTTGTAGTAAGGGATATTGTAGGTGGTATGATTTGCTCAGAAAAGAAAACTGGTGTAGGTAAGTTTGGAAGAGAAGCAAGTGATTTAGAATATTATAATGAAGAAATCATTAGAAAAACTGTAATTATGGGCTTTGAAGCCGCTATGAAAAGGCGAAAAAAGCTTGCAAGTCTTGATAAGGCCAATGTTCTAGAAAGTTCAATGCTTTGGAGAACTGTTGTGAATGAGATTTCAAAAGACTATCCAGAGGTGGAAGTAAAACATTATTTAATTGATAATGCATCTATGGAGGTACTAAAAGATCCAAGTAAATTCGATGTCATTATCGCTTCAAATATTTTTGGTGATATTATAGCAGATGAACTAAGTCAAATTACTGGAACTGCAGGCATATTGGCTTCTGCTGAGCTTGGTATAAAAGGACCTGGAATTTTTACACCTAATCAGTTGCATAACACTGATGAAAGCATTGTTGGTAAAGATGTTGCAAACCCTATAGGGGTGATTTTAGCATCTGCCCTTTTGCTTAGATATTCATTAGGATTGAGTGAGGAAGCTTTAAAGGTGGAAAATGCTGTAGATAGAGTGCTTAAGGAGAATTTTGTTACAAGAGATTTATTTTGTGAGGGTAAAAAGCTAATAGGTACAAAGGAAATGGGTTCTCGTATTGCAGATAATATTTAATGAGGAGGAAAAATGATGCTAGGTAATAAGATATTATCAAAGGCGGCATATTTGAAGGAAATTACCGCTGGCGAAAACATTAAGATAGCCGTTAGTTACTGCTTAATTGATGATGCAGAGTCTAATACTTCTGTTGATTTCCTAAAAAGTGAGGATACGTTATTTGACAACAAAAAAGTTATTGTTGCTATTGACCACGATACTCCTGCTGGTTCAATAGAAGCAGCTGAAATTCAAAAGAAATTGATAGAATTTGCAAAGAAGTACAATACTCTCCTTCATAACGGAGAAGGTATTGGATATCAGTTAGCTTTAGAAAAATATATTAAAAATGGAGATATAGTTGTTGGATGTGGAAATCATACAGCGATTTTTGGTGCAAAAAGTGCCATGGGCTTTAAGGTTAAACCAGAGAAGTTAACAGAGATAATAAAAACTGGATTTATAGAAATAACAGCTCCCGAAATAATAATGGTTGAGCTTACTGGAAAATTGAATCCAGGAGTTTATTCAAAAGATGTTACCTTAGAAATTATTAGACAGGTTGGATGTAAAGCTTTAGAAGGGAAAATTATTGAGTTTGTTGGTGATGGATTATCAAACTTAACTGAGGAAGATTTGACTACCATATGTAGTCTTGCAGGAAAAACTGGAGCTATCAGCGCAATTGTAAATTTTGATAACGATTTGGATAAGGATTCTTATTGTGGTAGTTATAAATATGATTTAGGAAAAATTAAACCGCTAGTTGTTAAGCCGGATAGCTACAGTGAAATTGTAGAGGCAGATACTTTAAAAGAAGTTTTAGTTAATGAGGTTTTTATCGGTGGTAATGCTGGAGGTAAAATTGAGGATTTAAGAAGTGCAGCTAAGGTACTAAAGGGTAAAAAGATTGCTTATAGATTAAGAATGTTAGTTGCACCTGCTACAAGCGCTGTTTACATTAAGGCACTTCAAGAAGGATTAATTGAAATATTCATTGATGCAGGATGTTTAGTAATGAATCAAGGATGTAGTGCAGATTGGGGCAAATCTCAGGGAATTATCGATACTGATGAAGTTTTAGTTTCTGCTGGAACATACAATGAGAAGGGACATGCTGGTTCAGATACAGCTAAGATTTATATTTCTTCTCCGGCTACAGCAGCTATGACTGCACTTACTGGATATATTTGCCCTGAATTATCTTAACTTAGGAGGCGATATTATGATTCAAGAATTTGAAGGAAGAGTATGGAAACTAAGAGATGATATTGATACTGATATCATAATTCCTACACAATATTTAGCTATACCTACTATTGAAGAAATGAAGCAATATGCATTTGAACCTTTAAGACCAGAGCTGCCAGGTTTGATAGCATCTGGAGACATTATAGTTGGTGGTAAAAATTTTGGATGTGGTTCTTCAAGGGAACAGGCGGCAGAGGTAATAGTTGCACTTGGAATTAAGTGCGTCATTGCCAAATCCTTTGCTAAAATATTTTTCAGAAATGCAATTAACAACGGACTTTTACTAATAGAAAGCAAGGATTTACCGGATCATTGTAATGAGGGTGATATTGTAAAAGTTGAAATAAATAAAAAAATATCTTGTAATGGTAAAGAATTTCAAATTCCTCAAATGCCAGAAAACCTTTTTAAAATTATTGAGGATGGAGGCTTAATCAAAAGCATGCAGAAAAGAAACAGAGCAAAAAGGGGGGATAGATAATGGGAAATACATTAGCTGAAAAACTTCTTATGCATAACACTGGAGTAGAAAATATTAAACCAGGGGATATAGTCATAACTAAACCAGATACTGTAATGTTTCATGACATATATACTCCATTTGTTTATAACAAATTTAAAGAAATGGAATTTAAAGAAGTTTGGGATAAAGATAAAATAGCTATAATGTTTGATCATCTAAATCTTACGTGCTTAAAGGATGATCCTAGGCATTTACGATATGGATATAAATTTGCAGAAGAATTTGGTATTAAAAATCTTCATGTATCAGAAGGTATATCACATCAACTGATGCCTGAAATGGGATATGCAAAGCCAGGACAGGTGGTTTATGTTACGGATTCACATACTACAACTTACGGAGCTGTAGGCTGTTTTGCCACAGGTATAGGGCATACTGAAATGGCATCAATACTTGGAACAGGAGAAATGTGGGTAAGAGTACCTAGTGCTATAAAAATTCAGATAGATGGTGTTTTGCCAGAGTTTGTAAGCTCAAAGGATATAATACTTAAAGTATTAGGAGATATAAAATCCGATGGCGGAACATACAAATCCCTAGAATTTTGTGGTACAGCCATTGATGAACTAAGTGTAGACTCTAGGCTTACAATTTCAAATATGGTTGTGGAATGTGGAGGAAAAGTTGGTTTATTTGCTCCCGATGAAAAAACTTGTGACTATAGTGGAGTTAATTATGAAGATGTAAAGTGGCTGTGCTTTGATGAGGATGCTAACTATGAAAGAGCACTTTACTACAAAGCAGAAGAACTAGTTCCTCAGATTTCATGTCCACAATATGTTGATAATGTTCATCCAATTACTGAGGTAGAAGGTTTAAAGATTAACCAGGTATTTTTAGGTTCTTGCACTAATGGAAAACTGGAGGATTTAGAGATTGCGGCTAAAATTTTAAAGGGCAAAAAAATCAATCCTTTTGTAAAATTTATTGTTTCACCAGCATCTAATAAAATATTTAAGGAAGCAATTAAATTAGGATATATTGAAACACTAGTAGAAGCTGGAGCTATGGTTACTCATTCTTATTGTTCACTTTGCCAGGGAAGAAGTGGAGGCTTAGTTAGTGACGGAGAGGTTATTTTAGGAACAAATAATAGAAACTTTTTAGGTAGGATGGGTAGTGCTAAGTCATTGATTTATCTATCTTCACCAGCTGTTGCAGCAGCATCTGCAATTACTGGAGTAATAACTGACCCAAGAAAAATTTAATTTTAATAAGATATAACATACTGTAAGGAAGAGAAAAAAACTTCAGTATTTATATAAATCAGATCAGTTAAATAAAAGGTCTTTAAAAATGAAAGGAGAATAAAAATGACGATTATAACAAAATTGTGGAAAAAGATACCGGCAGCTATCATGATTGTTCCAATGTTTCTTAGTGCGATCATAAATTCAATTTTCCCAGATATAGTACAAATAGGGGGGATTACAACTGCTATCTTTTCTAAGTCAGCGGCAGTGCCACTAACTGGAGCAGTACTTTTCTTTGTAGGAACACAATTAAAATGGACTGAAGCCCCAAAAGCTATGTTAAGAGGGGGAGTTTTGCTAGCTGCAAAGTTTATGGCAGGATTTATACCAGGTTTCATAATAATTAAAATGTTTGGAGTTCAAGGTGTACTTGGTGTTTCAGTATTAGCTCTGTTTAATTGTCTTTTAACTTCTAATGGAGCAATTTATCTTGCACTTACAGGTGAGAATGGAGATGAATTGGATTTAGGAGCATATAGTGTTCTTTGTCTTAAAGATAGCCCATTGCTAACTATATTAGCTATTGGTGCATCAGGTGCAGCAGCAGTATCACCTAAAGCAATACTTGCTACTATTTTACCTATGTTAGTTGGTCTTGTATTAGGAAGTTTGTTTGAAGGTGTACGTAAATATTTTAAACCAGGTCTTCATGTATGTATTCCTTTGATTGCAATTGCTATAGGAGCATCGTTAGATCTTAAAAAATTATTTACAGCAGGACTTGGCGGTATTGTATTAGGTATTGTTGTTGTTGCTATCGGCGGACTAATTCTAATTTGCGCAGATAAATTTATTCTAAGACGCCCAGGATATGCAGGAGCAGCTTTGGCAACAGTTTCTGGAAGTGCGGTAGCTTACCCTGCTATTGTAGCTACAGCAGTTCCAAGCATGCAGCCATTTGTAGCAAGTGCGTCCATTCAAACTGCAGCAGCAGTTATAGTAACTGCAATTTTAGGACCTATATTAACTTCATGGGCTGTTAAAAAGTGGGGCGGTGGAGATAAAAAAGAAATAGAAAACGGACAACCAGCTTAGTATGTTAGATATTTTACACATGAATGAAGAAAGGGATTAAAAAACTTTGTTTTATATAACATACTAAAAGTTTTTATATAGAAAGAATGTAAAGGTTTTGAAGCTGTTTATATAGTTTGATGAAAAAGTTTATAAAAGTTTCCAATGTACTTCCTTGTTTTCAATAAAGACAAGGAAGTATTATTTTACTAGATGTATTGAAAAATTACAAAATAGCAAAGGTGAGGTAGTGATAATGATTAAGAGTTTTGAAGAGGTTATACAAAAGGTGAAAAATCAAAGTATAAAAAAAGTAGCAGTAGCTGTTGCACAGGATAAGCATGTTCTTGAAGCCATAAAAGATGCTAAAGACAAAGGCGTAGCAGAGACTATACTAGTTGGAGATAAAACTAAAATCGAAGCTATAGCATCAGAAATAGATATGAATTTAAGTAAGTTTGAATTAATTGATGAAACAAACCCTAACAAAGTTTCCCTAAAAGCCGTTGAATTAGTTGCAACTGGTAAGGTAGATATATCACTTATGCCAAACATATAATCAGGAAATATAATGTATAAAACTTTAACTTATACAACAGATTGTAAAAATGGTGGACTATTAGTCGGAATAGCAGCACCAGTTATTTTAACTTCAAGAAGTGATAGTCATGAAACAAAAATGTATTTAATAGCTTTAGCAGATTTAGTTACCAACGAAATTAAAAGATATGCTAAATAAATCAATAAATCCTATGATGAATTTAACCTAATAGTTACACATATGGGAGGTGGAGTAACTGTTGGCGCACACAGAAACAGATTATTATTTCTGTCACAA
Source organism: Clostridium tanneri (assembly GCF_033659955.1). NCBI lineage: Bacteria > Bacillati > Bacillota > Clostridia > Eubacteriales > Clostridiaceae > Clostridium > Clostridium tanneri. Next base: position 7,179 of record NZ_JARUJP010000019.1, on the reverse strand, counting down.
GGGCAATTAATTAAGCCCGGTGCAACTTTCAGTTATCTATATTAAAGGTGGAATTATTTGTTATAATAATTTCATTAAGACTCACGCTTTCATTTATATATCTTGCCTTGCTTTTTTCTCCCTTATAGCGTATAGCATTTTTAGGACAATTAAGAGTACAAGCACCGCATCGAATACATGTATCTTCAATAAAAAATTTCCAGAATAATTTACTTTATTGTTATGAGGCAATCCAATTAGTTTTCCCCCAAGTTTTCTCCCGATATTTATATCATAGATTTTATTTGACTGCTTTTATCGTTCAGTCCCCTCGTGCAAGCATGTTATTTCTCAGGAATATGAGACGAACCGTGATTATATTGCAGTTTTCACTGCTGGAGGATTAACCAGTATTGCAAAAAACTATGTTACAAAAGGTCCCTTTGACGATTCAGGTCTCATTGAAAAGTTAACTTATTCATTATTCAGTGGGACGTTTTTTCATTGGTAAGAGATATTTTAAATCATTTTGTAGTAAGTTAAGGAATAATAAAATCTATTCTAAATACTTTTTAGGAACATTGAAAATCTTCTGCTTCATAGCCCTATATGTTTGAAAAACATATAGGGCTGTAATCAGTCTAAGAACACTTCATTTGTCCGTTATAGTTAACATATGGTATAAAGTTACTATAATTCTATACTAACTTTATATTCTTTTAACCACTCATTAACCTGAATCAAATAAGCCAGCAGTTGAGGTCCCCTCATAAGCTGTCCATACCAAGGTTCTTTAAAGGAAGAGCCACCAGTTTGTATTAATAGTCTTATAGCTTCCTTATCAACCAAATTTAAAATAGGTGATGTCCTATCTTCTAATATATCAGTCATCCACTGCTGAACAATCTTAGTGTATTTAGGGTTGTGAGTTTTTGGGTAAGGGCTCTTTTTTCTATCAATAATATCATCAGGGAGAATGCCTCTTAAAGCCTTTCTTAGAATGCCTTTTTCTCTGTTATCACACAATTTAATATTAGATGGAATATTGAAGGCATATTCAACAAGTCTATAATCTGCAAAAGGAACTCTTACTTCAAGACTGTTAGACATGCTCATACGGTCTTTTCTGTTTAATAGCGTAATCATGAACCATTTAATGTTTAGATAGAATAATTCACGCATACGCTTTTCAAATTTAGATTCTCCATCTAGATAAGGAACCTGTTTTAAGGTTTGATTATACTGATCACTTAAATATTCTTCTAAGTCTAGGGATTTCAGTTCTTTTGATAGTAATTGTTTTCTTGTGGCAACAGATTTAGACCAAGGGAAAGTATTGGCATTTATATCTTCTGGTCTAGTGTACCAAGGATAGCCACCGAAAATTTCATCTGCACACTCACCTGATTGTGCTAGTCCAATGATACAATGTTCAGAATCTGAGCATCAAATATAAATTTCTATATTACTCATGCTATTTATGTTACGGAATTAAAATAAATGTTTATCTCATTTATTATAGGCTTAACAGTTTTATGATTTTACTCTCTATAACTGTATTGTAAGTACAGTTTTTAGTTGATAATTTGGTACTATAAGAACACTAATTAGTATTTTAAATATATTGTATAATGTTAACAAATTGTTAAGTAGACAATTTATTTAGAAAGGCTCCAATTCTAGCTAACATCATATACCAATATATAATCTTTATCAAAACTTATTATGTCTGCAGAGGTATTTGATGAGGCCTATCAGTTACTTAGAGTTAAGGGGGGAGTTAGTTTATTTAAGAATGAAGTATTTGTCTGTAGAAATTCATATTTATTTAATTTACACAGGAGGAATAACTGTATGAATAAAAGAATAAAAAGGGGATTAGCGAGTATAGCACTTACATCTTTAGTTTTAGCAATGGCTTTAATATCGGGTACAGTTTATGCCGAACAAGGAAAAGCTATAAGAATAGGCGAAACTGACAGGTATGCAACCGCAGCTAAGATTGCTACAACAAACTGGGCAACTAGTGATAACGTAGTATTAGTTTCTGGTGAAGGATATGCAGATGCAATAAGTGCCACGGTATTAGCTAAAAAATTAAATTCACCTATACTTTTAACAGCATCGGGAACATTAAACGCAGATACTAAAGCAGCGTTAACAAATTTAAAAACTAAAAATGTATACGTTGTAGGTGGGAATGCTTCAATAAACCAATCGATAAGAGATGAACTAAAGAGTAATAACTATAATTTAATAGAATTGCAAGGATCTAATAGATATGAGACTAACATAGCAGTTGCAAAAAAACTAGTAGACCTTGGAGTAAAAGCAGATAACATAATGTTAGTAGGTGGAGAAGGATTTTCAGATGCTTTATCTGTAGCACCAATAGCATCGTCTAAAGAACAAATATTATTGCTAGGAAGTAACGATGATGACTCAATGAAATCAGCGATTGAGTTTATAAAATATAATAACTCGAAAGTAACAGTGTTAGGAACAAAAAATGTTATAAACGAACATATCTACAATTCATTAGGCGCAATAGAAAGAATAGATGGTGGTGCAGATAGATTCGAGACAAACATGAATGTGTTAACAAAGTTCGGATTGGATTTAAAAGATGGACAAGTTTTCGTTGCTAATGCTAGTGGGCAGGGATATGCAGATGCTCTAGTAGCAGCAGCATTAGCTGGAAAGTCAGCAGCACCTCTAGTATTAATTGATACTCCTTCCTCAAAAGCAACAACAAAAGCCCTAGACTATATTAAAGGAAAAGCATCTAAGGTAACAGGTATAAATATTGTCGGAGGTGTGGGCGTTATTTCCAAGGACATAGAAGATGCTATAAATTTATCAATAGGCAATGAAGAACAAGTACAAGCTGTTGAACAACCTGCAGTTAAATCAATATACCCAATTAACCTTAATCAAATAGGTATTGAATTTAACGCTATGACTGAGTTGTATTCAACCACAGATGTAACAAACTATGAAATAAATGGAAGTAAGTTGGTTCCGTGTACAGGCGGCGTTGCAAAAGAGTCTAATGCAGCAACTATTTTTTATGAAGATCCATACCACGCTTTTATAACACTTGCTCAACCAAGAAAACAATATGATAAATTGACAGTTAAAGTTAAAACGGGTATTTTAACTTTTGATGAAACCAAGACGATCGAGGGGCTTAGCAAAGATATAACTGTATCAGATACTGAAGCTCCTAAGTTAACAAAAGTAGCTGTTGAAGGAAATAATCGACTAAGAGTAGAGTTTTCAGAAGCTGTTAACATTAAAACTCTAAATGAAATAAAGAGTAAATTTAAGATTGATGGAGAAAGTCTATCAAACTATGGAGTAAACTCAGCTTACACTCAAACTATTGATATGATGACAGTAGATGATTCTTTATATGGACCTGTTGGAACCTGGGCAGATAAAATATTATTCTATCTCGATAGACCGATATCAACGGGAACTCATACATTAAAGGTTTTAGATGGAGATAACAATGGTGCGTTAAGAGATGTTGCTGGGTTTATCTTCAAAGAATCAAGTTCAGACTTCAAAGTGGAAAGCAGTAGTACTGCACCAGTGATTAAATCAATAGTACATACTGAAGGTGGAAGAATCTATATTACGTTTGATAAATCAATGGATGTGAAATCAGGTACAGACCTATCAAATTATGAGTTGAATGGGAAAAAATTAAGTGAGATGCCAGGAGCAGTTTATTGTTATCTTGATGAGCCAGTTCATGATGTTCTAAAAGTATTCAATATACCTGAAAATATGTTTCATATTGGAGTAAATATAGTTAATATAAGTGATAAGATTAAAGATGCTTATGGAAATAAAGTTGCTTCTAATACTAGCACAACTTTTAATAATGCTAAAGACAATACTAAGCCTACAGTTAACAGTGTAAAGATATTGGATAGAGAGACTATCCGTGTGGAATATAGCAAAGTTGTAGATTTTAGCTATGCTACTAATATTTCAAACTACAAACTACTAGATAACGAAGGTATAAATATAACCAACCATATTAAAACTATAGTTAGTAGTTCTGATCCAGGAAACAATAACTGTTTTGATATTAAATTAAATAAATATAATCCAGATGACGCAAAAGATGACTGGAGATTAAATTCCTCTAAGTATACTCTAACAATAAAGAATATGGTTGATACAGCAACTAAACCTAATAGAATGGATGATTATACAACTACTTTAGACTGTAATGATGATATATCACCAAAGGTAACAGGAGTATATGCAAATCTTAGCAATGCTTTAGATAAAGAAGATAAGGTTGTTATATATTTCAGCGAAGCTATGGACTTAAATACAATTACTAATAAAGATAACTACAAATTTATAAATGGAGAGGGGGAAACTGAGGATTTACCAGAAAGTGTTACTATATCATCTGGTGGAGATGATAAGAGTGCTATAATAGAATTTCCATCAAACTACGATGTAAAAACAACTGGTACTACTATAATTGATGAAACCACTGATATAACTGAGGTAATAGTCCTTAATGTTAAAGACAAAAAAGGAAATACATTAGATGGTGAAGTATATAGAGGATCAATTAATAAATCAGAAGTTGGAGCGCAAGTAAAAGCTAATACACTTAGAGTCTATTATGATGGAGATGATCTAAAAGCTGATTTTCAATTTGACAAGGCAATAGATGAAATCGAAGTAAACGATTTTACTTTGGGAGGAGTAAAACCAAGTAGTGTAGATTTTTCAGGAAATAAAGTAACACTTATATTTAATGATGAGGATGAAGCTACTGATGCAGAAAAGGCAGATCACCCAGTAGGTTATGCTAATGGATTATCAAACGATACTCCAACTAAGGTAGAAGTTATAAAAGCCCAAGGACAAGAAGCATATCTTGGAATAAAAGTAAATGCTGCAACAACTGATGAAACTGGGGCAGCTATAGCTAGCCTAGATGATAAGTCAGAGAATAAAGAAAATACTATTTATTATTATCAAGCTGAACCAAGAACTACATGTTCTGATGATAATGGCGTAGACTTTTGGACAGCAACGAAGGGAGTAGATGGTGGAAAGGTTTATGTAACATTTGATACAATAATTGATCTAGACAGTGCGATTGACCCAGATGACTTTACATTCAATAGTATAGATGGAACAGATATTAAGGCTGATTCAGTAAAAATTAAAGGGAATACTATTGTATTCAATTTTAATAACACTAACGAGAATTATTCAGCATTTACAAACTCACTTGATGTAAGAATCAAGAATTCAATATCTTTAAGAACTGACAAGGATGCTGATGGCAACTATGTCAAATACACACCATCAAAGGATGACTTAAAAAGTAGAACTGTAATTATAACTGATAAATAACCTCTGAATTATGTGAAAATTAATTTACAACCTATCCTCGAAGAACTCAGTACTTTTTTAACAGTACTCATACTGCTGGCAAATATAATTGCCAGCAATTTTTATGAGAGCAGGTAAATCACTTGATAATCAATTTGAAAGTTTTCATCAAGTTTTACAATAAACAATACCGAAAAAATTGCGAATTAATTAGTGAGCTGACTTTCATATTTTTAAACTTTGTATTTCTATATTAATATTGTATTCAACGACATGGTTAACATTATATACTATATTGAAAGGAGTAATTACTACTCTTATAATAGTAAATCATTAGCAATATACTATATGCTTAGTACAGTTGAGGGGGAGATAAAAATGATAACATTGTCCTATATAGCATCTAAGTTAGAAAATGAGGGATATTCCGTAGGGTTCCAAGGTAATAATGAAACAGATTTGAAGGGTGTGCTTCTTTTAGGAAGAAATGAGCAACAATATCTAGAAAATTACTTATATTTATTGAATAAAAATGAAATAATGCAGCTAAGAACAATGCCAATGTTTTGCGTAATATTAAGCAATAAGCAAGAGGTCTCATTCATAGGTAATGTACCAAATTTCATTTGTATTTCAAATAACGTTTCTGTAACGGAAGTATTTAAAAAGATACAAAAAATATTTGAAGAATATTCTGAATGGAGAGGTGAGCTTTTAGAGTCTATTGTACATAATAGATCATTGCAGACTGTCCTGGATATCAGTTATAAAATATTTAAAAATCCAATGTACATACTGGATTCCTCTCAGACAACTTTAGCTTATAGCAGAAACATTGAAACAAAGGCAAATGATATTCTGTGGAATAGTATTAGTGAAAAAGGATATGTTGATTTTGAAGTTATGAAATTAATTATTTATACAAAATATCTCAATTACTTGGATAACCTTCATGAACCAATATTTTTTACACACAAGAGATTTAGTTATCGTTGCATAGTAGTAAACATACGAATAAATGATTATAAAGTTGGCAGTCTTGGTATAATAGAAGTAGATGCTACTATGAATGATGCATATCTTAATCTTGCTAATGAACTAGTAGATTGTATTAGTAGTATCATTAAAATGGAATCCTTGTTCCATATGACACAGGGGACCGTTTACGAGTCGTGGATTTTAGATATACTAGAAAACAAAGAACTTGAGGATGAGGTTTTAGAATATAAACTATCTTTGTTAGGATGGAAACAACATGAACGGTTTGGTATTGGAGTGATGAAATGCAACGAAGATGTTGAGACTACAATAAGTATTCCATTTTATTGTAAAAGTGTGATGAGACTTATTCCTGGAAGTAAAGCATTTATTTATAAAAATAACCTTGTGGTAGTATTTAACGGAGACTCTAATAGAAATATGGTAGATGAAAAAAAGTTAAGTAACTTTCTTATACGAGGCAATATACTGTGTGGCTTCTCAAATTGGTTCGATGATTTTTTAGAGCTTGGAATCAGATATAAGCAGGCTTGTCAGGCACTTAAGTGTGCCTCTAAAGATGTACCTTTACAGTACTACCGGAGGTGTATGGTGCAGCATATCTGTAATGAGTTCTCATCTAAATATGATTTGAATTACTATATCCAGCCGGAAGTTAAGGTGTTGTGGGAATATGACAAGACACATAATTCAGATTTAGTGAAAACCTTATACTATTATTTAATATATAATCGAAGTTTAAACAAATGCGCAAAAAAATTACTTATTCACAGAAGTACATTCGTTTATAGATTAAATAGAATATCGCTCTTAAGTGGTATT
>NZ_JARUJP010000018.1:0-70846 GCF_033659955.1 Clostridium tanneri | reverse complement strand
GAGACTGAGTGGAAGAGTAGGACGTCGCTAGGTTAAATATGGATCTTTAGCTCAGTTGGTTAGAGCAACCGGCTCATAACCGGTTGGTCCGGGGTTCGAGTCCCTGAAGGTCCACCATGAAAAAGACAATGCTACAAAAGCATTGTCTTTTTTTATGATAATATTTTTTCTATTTTTTCATTTGAAGTATCTAAAGTATCTAGGTAGTCCTTAGTTTCAGAGATAATAACTGCTCTTAGACCTATTATACCAATTAGGTTAGGTATTGCCATTAAGCCATTAACTATATCTGCTAGTTTCCATATTAAGTCTAATTTTAAGAATGGAATTGCACCAGCAGCTATAATTATTATAAATATTACCTTATAATATTTGATAGCTTTTACACCAAATAAATACTCAGTACATCTTTCACCGTAGTAATTCCACCCAAGAATTGTAGTAAAGGCAAAGAATATAAGTCCTATAGTTACTATAAACTGACCTGCTGCTGGGAAAAGGGGTAGTCCAGTTGTAAAAGCTAAGTTTGTCATATCTGCTCCTGCAGTATTGGAACTCCAAGCACCAGTAACAATAAGTACAAGTCCAGTCATTGTACAAATTATAATAGTATCGATAAAGGTTCCTGTCATAGATGCAAGGCCCTGTCTTACACAGGATTTTGTTTTAGCTGCTGCCGCTGCTATAGGGGCGCTTCCAAGACCGGATTCATTTGAAAACACACCTCTTGATATACCACTTTTAATTGCCATCATAACAGTGGCACCTAAGAATCCACCGGTAGCTGCTGTTGAAGTAAAGGCGCTTTTAATAACTAATAAAATAGCAGTAGGTAGTACTTTAATATTAATAATTAGTACTAAAAGTGAACCTAAAACATAGAATATAGCCATAAAAGGCACAATGAATTCTGCAGTTTTAGATATGCTTTTTATTCCTCCTAAAGTAACCATTGCAACTAGCACAGTAATTACAGCAACTGTAATTATTATAGGTATATTAAAACTTATTTTAACAGCTTGAGATATGGCATTTACTTGAGTAAGGGTACCGATTCCAAAGAAGGCAACACCAATTCCAAATAAGGCAAAGAATTTAGCAAGTATCTTATTATTAAGACCTCTTTCTATATAATACATTGGTCCTCCAGACATTTGTCCATTAGCGTCTACAACTCTATATTTAACAGCAAGAAGTCCTTCTGCATATTTTGTTGCCATACCAAAAAAGGCTGCCAGCCACATCCAAAAGAGTGCTCCTGGTCCTCCAACCTTAATAGCTGTTGCTACACCTACAATGTTTCCAGTACCAACAGTAGCAGAAAGAGCTGTACATAATGCAGCAAAACTAGATACATCACCCTCTGCGCTGTTATCATCCTTAAATACATATTTAAAGGCTAATCTGAGTTTTGTAACTTGAATAAGTTTTAGACTGAAGGTAAGGTATATACCTGTACCTACTAGCAAGATAAGTAGTGGTGGGCCCCAAATAAAGGAGTTCACCTTGTCCAATAGTTCCATGAATTTTTCCATTTGAAAAACCTCCTAAAAATATTAATTTTTAGGACAGTAATAGGATAGGGTTTAGAGTAAAACTGCAGACTGTATATTTAACATATACAATAGAGATAATTGCAGCATCTAATTAAAATGCCCGTCCTCTGTCCTTTTACCTGAGAGTTTCATTGCAAAATGCAATTTGCTCCTTCGGTGCTCATAAGAGTCTCTCCAGAGGCTCGTCCAATAGCGGTCCACACTAATATATTAGTACCTGAAAGATTTACTTCTTCGGTGGATGATAATCTATCATCTCTCTCCCACTATCTTCATCCGAACTATGAAGTTTTGATGTTATTTATACTAACATATTAGCTTGTTGCAATCAACCTTATTTACAAAATGTTTACAACGAAGGTTTTATTAGTAAGAGGAATGAGCTGTTATAATTAAGTATTTGTATTTACAAAGTTTAAGCCAGAGTTTTACTTGGTAAAAGTTAAAACTCTGGCTTTATTATACTCATTATTATAATAGGAGTATATTTTGTTTTTCACATTCTTCTATCATTTCCTGAGGCCATAGAGCAGCTTGAACTTCACCAATATGGGCCTTTTTTAAAAAGAACATACAAATTCTTGATTGACCTATACCACCACCAATTGTATAAGGCAGCATTCCGTTTATAAGCATTGAATGATATTCAAGTTCTCTTCTTTTTTCACAGCCACTGCTTTCTAACTGTCTTATAAGGGCATCTTCATCAACTCTTATACCCATTGAAGATAGCTCAACAGCTCTGTCTAAAACTGGGTACCAGAAAAGTATATCTCCGTTTAGCTCCCAATCATCGTAGTCTGGTGATCTGCCATCATGTTTTTCACCGGATTTTAAGGTTTTACCTATTTGTGAAATGAATACTGCTCCATACTCTTTTGCTATGGCATCTTCTCTTTCCTTTGCAGTAAGTTCTGGATATCTATCTTCAAGTTCCTGGGAGGTTATGAAGGTAATTTTTTCTGGAAGTATGGGCTCTACTGTAGGATATAATTTGTGTATAAATTGCTCTGTATCCTTAAATACTCTATATATAGCTTCTACAGTACTTCTCAAAGTTTCAGTTGTTCTATCTTTTTTATCTATAACTTTTTCCCAATCCCATTGATCTACGTATATAGAGTGGAGGTTATCTAGCTCTTCATCTCTTCTTATGGCATTCATATCTGTATAAAGTCCTTCTTTAGATTGAAAGCCGTATCTTTTAAGTGCAATTCTCTTCCATTTTGCCAGGGACTGAACAATTTCTATATCTGAATCATCTATAGCTTTTGCATCAAAAGCTACTGGTCTTTCTACGCCGTTTAAGTTATCGTTAACACCGGTGGTGCTTTTTACAAATATTGGTGCTGAAACCCTTGTAAGGTTAAGTTCTTCAGCAAGTCTTCTTTCAAAGAAATCCTTAAGCTTTTTTATTCCTCTTTCTGTTTCTAAAACATTGTGTACAGGTTTGTATCCTTCTGGTTTAATTAATGAACAGTGTAGCGTTTCCATAATCAATTCCTCCTATAAATTAATACTAAATTACTATATTTTTAAAAATAAAAAAGCCTTTCCATCCCATAAAAGGGACGAAAGGCAAACTTCCGCGGTACCACCCAAATTAGCTAATTAGCTCACTTTAATCAGTACGGAATAAAATTCGATACTGTCCAGGATTTAACGGTCTGGCTCCGTCTAAGCCTACTTTCAAAGGATTTCGGTTAGAAACTCCGAGATGTTCTTCATATATAGGTATTATATCAGGCTTCCACCGTCCCCGACTCTCTATAAATATTCCTACAACTACTCTTCTCTTCATAGTATTTAAGTTGTTTGAATTTTTTTATTGTTGATCTGTTGAATAAATTATAATTCTATTTTAATAATATGTCAATATTAATTTATTACTTTTTTTATAAAAACATTAAAAATATTTTTAGCATTACATTCTTTTATTGACTGTTTACTATTGATTTTATATTATTATTAACAAAGTGTCATTTTATATACTATAATATTAGTTTTGAAAAAGTGTCATAAAAGGAAAGTTTTAGCTAGTTATGTTGTTTAAATGTATATATTTTTTATCCTTAGCAGAGAGAAAAATGAACAATTTATTGGCTATTTTACTTATAGAATTTTAATAGGCCATATGATAAAATGAATGTACTACTTTGACTTTGTCTTAGAAAGAAGTAATGGCTTGAAAGTTTATAGAGCTATACAAGGGAAAAACAAAAAATTATAACTAATGCGGGGAATAGTATGAAAAGAATTAAAGTAACAGCAGTAATAGTAATAACTATAACTATTCTACTAGGATTTTATATAAGAGAAATATCATTAGAAACTACTAATTCCAATAATGTTAAAAGTAAAGTTGAAGAAGACATTCTTGCTTTTTCTGTTTTGGGAGATATACATGGTAATGTAGGGAAGCTAAGAAGTTCCATAAATGATTTATATAGCATAAATAATAATATGGATGCCATGGTATTAAATGGTGACAATGTAGATGAAGGATTACAGAATCAGTATGATGCAGTGAAAAGTACCTTAAGCAAAAACAGTAAACTACTTCCTAAAACTATAATTAAAAATATTGGCAATCATGATTATTTTAACTATGCTAGAGGTAAAAATGCACCGTCAGATGTTGAAAGTTTTATAAGGATGTATTCGGATTTCTCCAGTGAAAAATCAGTTTATCATGATACATGGATAAAAGGATATCATTTTATATCACTAGGTTCAGAATCAGGAAACACAAAGGAATTGGGAGCTGTAAATGCATATTTATCTGAAAAGCAGCTGGATTGGTTGAAGGAAAGATTAGCTGAAAAACATGAAAAAGGAAAACCTATTTTTGTATTTTTACATCAGCATTTAGCTACAAGTATAAAGGGATGGATTGGAGTAGTGCAGAGAAAAGAGCTTAAGGAAATTTTATCCTCCTATCCTGAGGTTATCTTATTTACATCTCATACCCACGTTTTGCTAGAGGTAGATAACGTAAAATTAAATCAGCCCTTTACTACAGTTCATACAGGAGCAGTAAGTTATGGGATAATGCCAGAAGGGTACACTATAAAGAGACTTTATGGTGAAAGTCAAGGGTTGTATGTAGAGGTGAAGGGAAACAAAACAGTTATAAAAGGCAGAGACTTTTCAAAAAAATCCTGGGTGTTTACAAAAGAAATAGATTTAAGTCCAAAATAATTAAGCATTATTGGTTCCAGAGAAGGTTAACTAGCTTTTCTGGAACCTTTTTATTATATATCTAGCCATGCTTCGCTGAGGAGTTTTATGCCTTCAGTAATAGCGTCGCCCTTCAAGCCTCCAAAGCCAATAATTATTCTAGGATGTACGCAGCTGCTTTTATTATATAGGTAAGTTGAATAAGGATATACCTTAACCCCTAGATCAGCGGCAGAGTCAACTAGCTCCTGCTCCTTCATTCCATTCTTAACTTCAATAAGAAGATGCAGTCCAGCATCCCTTCCAACAACTATTACTCTGTCATCCATATACTGATTTATTGCATTCATAAGTATGCCATGTTTTTTACTGTAGATATTTCTCATTTTTCTTATATGACTTTCCCAATGGCCTCTCTCTATAAACTGTTGAAGTATTTGCTGGTTAAGTCTCGGAACAGATTGCTCATAAAAATAGTAGTCTTGATTGTAAAGTTTTAAAAGCCTTTCTGGAAGAACCATATAGCTTATACATATAGATGGAAGAAGATATTTTGAAAAAGTGCTGAGGTAAATTACATTATCAGAGTTTGATAAACCCTGCAAAGCGGGAATAGGTTTTCCATGATACCTATATTCACCATCATAATCTCCTTCAATTATTAAGCCATTCTCCTCTTCAGCCCATTTAAGCAGCTTTAATCTTTTTCCTATAGGCATAATAATTCCCCAGGGAAATTGCTTTGACGGGGTAATATATACTATTTTAGCACCACTGGACTTTAGCATTTCTATATTTATACCGTCCTTTTCTATAGGAATTCCTACTACTTCGAATCCTAAATTCCTAAAGATTGATTTCATTTCTATACAACCAGGGTCTTCTATGGCAATTTTAAATTTTCTTAGACCTGCTAACTGGCAGATTATGCTTACAAGATGCTGAGCGGTAGAACCAATAACTACTTGTTCTTCTTCGCAGTAAACAGCTCTGCTATGTCGAAGATAAGCAGAAATTTCTTTCCTAAGCTTTACTTCCCCTCTAGTATCGTCATACTTAAATAGATATCCTTTCTCAGGGGTTAAACATTCTGTAGTAAGTTTTTTCCACACAGAAAAGGGGAAATTATCTAAATCTACAGAATTAGGGTCAAAATCATAATCATACTTAAGCTGAAGCTGAAATTCTTTCTTTATTTGAGGAGAAGTTTTTTCGCAACTGAAGTCTTTTTCTAGTTCAGATACATACAAACCACTGCGAGGTCTGCTTTCAATATATCCTTCGTCTACCAATTGCTGATAAGCGCTTTCAATAGTATTTTTACTTATCATTAAGTTTTGTGATAACTGTCGGATAGAGGGAAGACGGGTACCTACAGATATTTTGCCGGATTTTATTTCTTCTCTTATATATCTATATAGTTGACAATACATAGGTAAGTCCGAATCTTTTTTCAATATTGGGTTTAATTCTAACATTACTACCTCCAAAAACATAATTTTAACTTGGTGAATCATAGATAAGGTACTTTTTACTACAAACTGACCCCTTAAATATTAATAGATTTGTCACTTTGAATAATAACAGTTTATGAATATAATTAATTATATCAAAGGCTAAATAGAATATAAAGTAATTTAATAATTGAAAAGAGAGGTTTTAATATGAGTAGTAATTTTAAGGCAACAATTAAACTGCCACAGGCAGTAGCACTGTATATTGGAGCAGTATTAGGGTCAGGTATATTGATAATCCCTGGACTTGCGGCAGAAATTGCAGGACCTGCTTCTCTGATGGCCTGGGCAGGAATGATGATTTTAGTGCTTCCGTTGGCACTTTCCATGGGGTTCTTATCTCAAAAATATCCTAGTGCAGGAGGGGTATCTCACTTTGTAACTAAAGCCTTCGGAGACAGAATGGGGGCAGTTATAGGATGGTTTTTCCTTATGTCTGTTCCAATAGGAGCACCTGTAGCCTCTATAACTGGAGCGGGATATTTCAGTTCAGCTTTTGGATTAGGACAAAGGTGGACTATTATTATTGCTGTAGCAATGCTTATGCTGGCATTAATCATAAACTTTATTGGTATGGATATTGCAGGAAGTATACAGGTAGCTGTTGTAATAAGTATTATATTAGTACTAGTACTAGCAGTAATTGGATCAATACCAAATATAGAACTAAAAAACTTTTCTCCCTTTATGCCAAAGGGAATAGCCAGTGTAGGAAAAGCATCTTCAATTCTCTTCTGGTGTTTTATTGGATGGGAAGCGGTGTCCCATTTGTCCGAGGAGTTTGTCAATCCAGAAAAGGATGTTATAAGAGCTACAATAATTTCTGCGATTATTGTAGGTATTCTCTACTTTATGACTGCTTTAGCTACCGTTGGAACTAATAGCTATGGAGCAGGGTCACAAGCAGCTTTAGTTACTATAATAGGTAGAATATTTGGGCCAGCTGGAAAAGTAGTAATAGGTACTATCAGTCTGCTTATATGTACTGCTACAGTTATTGCCTATGTTGGAGCAGCATCGAGATTAGCATTTTCTCTATCGAAAAATGGAGAAGCACCTAAGTTTTTTGGATATGTCTCAAAAAAATATAATACGCCGCTAGGAGGACTTATTTTCTTAGGGCTATCCTTTATTTTAGTAGTTACACTATACTCTCTAAAAATAGTATCTCTTACAAGTTTAATTCAACTTCCTAATGCCACATTCATACTAACCTATCTAGGTGGTTGTGCAGCAGGAATAGTGCTGCTTAAGGATAACAAAATAAAGTTTACAATAAGCCTTATCTCACTAATAGCAACAGTTGTTATCTTTGTTTTTGCAGGATGGGCAATATTATATCCATTGATAATAAGCGTTGCTGTTATAGCTGGTAAGTTAATAAGCAGGAAAAAGGTTCTTACACAAGAGAATACCATATAACTCATAGGCCGTAACCTAATAAAGCAGCGTTGTTTTATTAGGTTATCTGCTCTTAAGGGGAATTTATCCTAATTACTTTTACCACTGGCTTATACACAGAATATGAGTTATAATTAAAAATGATAAGTACAGATAAGTAATGTAAGTTAAACTACTGAAGAGATAAATTTAACGATAGGAGAAAAGTTTATGAAAGATATATCTTCAATATTAATAAACATTTTAGTTATGGGGTTTATAGTGTATGGATTTGTAACCTTAGGCAGTAAAATAAGTACTTTTGGAATAATAATAAATAGTGTTGCAGCAACAGCTGTAATTTTTAGCACATATACAAATATCAAAAATATAAAAAATAAGAAGTCCGGTAAATAAATAAACAAACTAAAAGAGGTATGGCAGTTTTGCCATATCTCTTTTAAGTTATTCATTTAGCAGCACTACAAGCCTAGTTACAATAATATTAAAGCCATTGTCAGTAACTTGAAGTATAGATTCTATAGCCCCTAAGGTGTCTGAATTGTACAAACCTATTATTCTTTGATTTGTAAGAAGGTAAAATACATCAGCTCCATTTAAGCTTAAAGGGGATAGGGCACCAAGGCTTAATACTCCGCCAACTTCCGGTTTTTTCAAAGTTCCATTTGGATTATAAAGGTTAGATAAATAATCATTATCTCTTATAGCAGTAAGATCTATTAAACCCTTTAGCTTTCCGTCCTCTGAAGTGATTTTAACTTTATAGTAATCCTGATAAACAGCATTATAGGTGCTCATTTCATTGAATTTGTCAACATCGAAAAGAGACTTGGTGATATTGTCCTTAAAGGAGTAAAGATAATTAAAGTAGTATCCACCGCTGCCTCCTGATGCGATAGACAAAAGCACTTGAGGAACTTTGTCCTCTGTAAATTTTCCGATGAATAAGGTTGGAGAATAACCATCATTATTCTCTGGTTTTACTACTATATCCGCAGCCGCTTTTTTATTTTTTATAGTAAGAGTTATGTCTTCAATAAAACCGTTTTCTCCATAAGGTTTTTTACCGGTGAGGGTGAGTGTTTCAAGAACTCCGTCACCATCTACGTCTGCGTATTTAGTTTGTAGTACATATACTTTGTCCGTTTGAAGCTCTTTAGGTATTCTGGTAAACATGAAAATCTCCTATTATTATTGCTATATACTATAGTATTCAAAAATAGGAAAAAGGTAAACAAATTATAGTAAATATGAGGGAAATGGAAATAGGTTAAAATAAGTTATTGTTTATGTTAATATATAAACTGAGATTGTTTGACAATTTTAAAAAATATATGCTGAAGTTAAAGATGAAAGGATAGAGTTATGAAAATAGAAAGAATAAGTAAAAGTACTACTATGTTTACCTTCGATAGTATCGAAAACTACTTAACCAGTGTTTTTTTAATAGAAAAGAAATCAAAAAACTATCTTATAGATACCTTCTGCGGTCCAGGCAGTATGGAAGCAATTATAAATCAATTAAACAGTAAAAAAGAAACAGTAGTAATTAATACTCACTTCCATTGGGATCATATATGGGGAAATTGTAGCTTTAAAGGAAGTAATATAATTGGTCATAGGCTTTGTAGAAAGCTATCAGATGAGTTATGGGAAGAACAAATAAATAAAAATACTAAGTATATTGATGGAAAAGTAGAAAAGCTCTTGCCCAATATAACCTTTGAAGAAAAAATTATCTTTGAAGAAGATGGTATAGAATTATTCTACAGCCCTGGTCACACAGTAGATAGTATCTCCATATTTGACCGGGAAGAGAAAGTACTATATGTAGGAGATAACTTAGAAAGACCTATAGTATATGTAGAAAGTGAGGACGTTTCTACATATGTTAAAACTTTAGAAAACTATTTAAAGTACAATGCTAAAAAAATTGTAGCCAGTCATACTTCAAATTTATCAGAAGAAGATATATTTAGTACCATTAGCTATTTAAAAGATCTAATGGAAGGGAAAAAAGTAGACTTTGAATCAGAATATACAAGGACTGTACATAAACAAAATATGGATATGATATATAAAAATTAATTATTTAGTATAAAAAATCTCAGCACATTCATTTTGGATTATTATATTATACATGGTGAAAATTTTAAAATGTAATAAAGGGTGTTAATATTCTAACTATTCTTGAAAATGAAAAAATTGGTAAGTATAATAAAGGTATAATAAAAAAACTTCGGATGACTATAGCGTGAGATAACATTTGTTAACCGAAGGAGCAATAGTATAGTTCCACGGCTATATTAGAAACTCTCAGGTAAAATTAGCGCTGTAGGACGAAACTCTGGAAAGGCTGTTTGAATACAGAACCGATGGTGCAAGACATAGTTTGTGTCGAGACTCTCAGGTAAAGTTACAGAGGATATGTGGGTTAAATTAAGCTTTAACATTCATATCCTCTTTTTGTCATGGAAAAAAATATTAGGGGGGCATTAAAAATATGGAACAATTGAAAAAAACTCCATTAATTGATTCTTATGAAAAATATGGAGGAAAAATAATAGACTTTGCAGGCTGGGCACTGCCTGTACAATATGAGGGAATAATACAGGAACATGAAGCAGTACGTACAAAGGCAGGATTATTCGATGTTTCCCATATGGGTGAGGTAGAAGTAATTGGGGAAGATGCATTTAGTTTTGTGCAAAATTTAGTAACTAATGATGTAAAGGCTCTTGTAGATAACCAAGTTTTATATACACCTGTTTGTTATCCTGACGGAGGAATTGTAGATGATATATTAGTGTACAGGTTTAATGAAAAACATTTTTTCTTAGTAATAAATGCAGGAAATATTGAAAAGGACTTTCAGTGGATGGTTGAGAACAAAGGCAAATTTAATGTAGAACTTAATAATATATCTCCTTCAGTGGTTCAGCTTGCAATTCAGGGTCCAAAGGCTGAAGAAATACTTCAAAAGCTTGTAGATACAAGTTTACAGGAGATCAAATTCTTTTTCTGTAAGAGGAATGTTTCAATTGAAGGGATAAAATGTTTAGTTTCTAGAACAGGCTATACTGGGGAAGATGGTTTTGAAATTTATACCTCCTCAGAAAAGGCAGTATCCTTATGGGATAAAATATTGGAAACTGGAAAAGAAGATGGATTAAAGCCTGCAGGTTTAGGCTGCAGAGATACCTTAAGATTTGAGGTAAACTTACCGTTATACGGAAATGAGTTATTGGATACAATAACCCCTCTGGAAGCAGGATTAGATTTCTTCGTTAGGCTGGATAAGGAAAACTTTATAGGGAAAGATGCCCTTGTGAA
This sequence comes from Clostridium tanneri, assembly GCF_033659955.1. Taxonomy (NCBI): domain Bacteria; kingdom Bacillati; phylum Bacillota; class Clostridia; order Eubacteriales; family Clostridiaceae; genus Clostridium; species Clostridium tanneri. Next base: position 59,862 of record NZ_JARUJP010000018.1, on the reverse strand, counting down.
ACAAAAAGAAGAAGGTTTAAAGAGAAAAATAGTTGGCTTTGAAATGAAGGATAGAGGTATTCCTAGACATGGCTATGAAGTTTTCGTCGGTGATAAGAAAATAGGTCAAGTTACTACCGGTTATCTGTCACCATCGTTGAAAAAGAATATAGGACTTGCTTTAATCGATTATGATTATTCTAATTTAGGAACCACAATCTTTATAAAGGTCAGAAATAAGCTTAGTGAAGCTGTGGTAGTTAGTAAAAAATTTTATAAAAAGAATTACAATAAATAATTTAAGGGGGATTTAAATATGAAGGTTTTAAAGGAATTACTTTATAGTAAGGATCATGAATGGGTAAAGGTTGAAGGAGATAAGGCTTATATAGGAATCACTGACTATGCACAGGATTCCTTAGGAGATATAGTTTTCGTTGAACTTCCGCAGGTAGGTGCAGAATTATCTAAGGAAGATACTTTTGGAGTTGTTGAATCGGTAAAAGCAGCATCAGATTTGTATACACCAGTAAGCGGAAAAGTGATTCAAATAAATGATAATTTAGTAGATAGTCCAGAAGCAGTAAATGAAGATGCTTTTGGAAATTGGATGATAGTTATTGAACTTAATGATAAGTTAGAGCTTGAGGGATTATTAAATTCAGAAGAATATAAAAAAGTATGTGGTTAGGAGGTGTAAATATGCATCCATATTTACCTTTGACAGTGGAGGATAAAGAATCAATGCTAAAATCCATAGGAATTAACTCAATAGATGATTTATTTGAGGATATTCCAAAGGAAGTTCGTCTAAGTAAAGGATTAAATATTAATCCTTCTATGTCAGAGATTGAAGTAGAAAATTACATGAATAAGTTAGCTAATTTAAATAAAAACTGTGAAGAGCTAGTTTGCTTTTTAGGTGCTGGGGCTTATGACCACTATATACCTTCAATAATTAAACACTTAGTAGGAAGATCTGAGTTTTATACTGCCTATACACCTTATCAAGCAGAGATAAGTCAGGGAACACTGCAGACAATATTTGAATATCAGAGTATGATAGCTAACCTTACAGGAATGGACGCAGCTAATGCGTCTATGTATGATGGAGCAACAGCAGCTGTAGAAGCTGCACAAATGGCTGTGGATACAACAAAAAGAAAGAATATTATTGTGTCTACTGCTGTTCATCCAGAAATAAGGAAGGTATTAAAAACTTACTGTAAATTTAAAAATCAAAAGGTAATAGAAATAGAGGAATTAGGGGGAGCTACTGATATAGAAAAGCTTAAAGCTGAACTTAATAAAGATGCAGCAGCCTTTATAGTCCAAACACCAAATTTCTTTGGAATAATTGAAGAATTGTCAGAAATAGAAAGGGTTGTACATGAAAATAAATCACTGCTAATTGTGTCTTGTGATCCTATTTCTCTAGGAATATTGAAAAATCCAGGAGAATACGGGGTGGATATAGCAGTAGGCGACGGTCAATCTCTCGGCAATAATTTAAACTATGGAGGACCTTATTTGGGGTTCCTTGCTACAACTAAAAAACACCTTAGAAAAATTCCAGGAAGAATTGTAGGGGAAACTACAGACAAGGATGGTAAAAGAGGGTTTGTTTTGACTATGCAGGCAAGGGAGCAGCATATAAGAAGGGAGAAAGCTTCTTCAAATATTTGCTCCAATCAAGCTCTCAATGCTTTAGCTGCATTAATATATTTAACAACCCTAGGTAAGCAGGGGTTAAGAGAAGTGGCAGAGCAATGTATACAGAAATCCCACTATGCTTTTAATGAGATAACAAAGAGCGAAAAATATAAACCAGTATTTAACAAGCCTTTCTTTAAAGAATTTGCAGTTTATACTAATAGTTCTGTGAAATATACTAATGAAGTTCTTTTAGATAATAATATATTAGGTGGATATCAGTTAGATAAAGAATATCCTCTTTATAAAGAAGCTATGCTTCTCTCTGTTACAGAAAAGAGAACTAGGGATCAGATTGATAATCTAGTAACTGCATTGGAGGGGATTAATGATGAAAGATTATAATAAGGTTATTTTTCAAATATCTAAAAAAGGAAGAAAGGCATATACCCTTCCAAGTTGTGATGTACCGGAAGTTTCTATGGAGAGTTTAGTTTCTGAGGAATTATTAAATAAGAAGGAGCTAGAGCTTACTGAAGTTAGTGAAGTAGATGTAATAAGACATTTCACCGCTCTTTCTACTAAAAACTTTGGTGTGGATTCAGGCTTTTATCCACTGGGCTCCTGTACTATGAAATACAATCCTAAGATCAATGAAGATATGGCCGCATTACCTAAGTTTACAAAGCTGCATTCTTATCAGCCTGAAAAAACGGTACAAGGTGCTTTAAAGCTTATGTATGAATTAAGTGAAAAGCTTGGGGAAATAACTGGCTTTGAACAAGTATCCCTTCAGCCAGCAGCAGGAGCCCATGGAGAGTTATCAGGACTTATGGTTATTAAGGCATATCATGAAAAAAGAGGGGATTTCAAAAGAGATAAGATTATAGTACCGGATTCAGCCCATGGCACAAACCCGGCTTCAGCATCAGTAGCAGGCTTTAAGGTTATAGAAGTAAAGTCAGATGCTGAGGGCGCTGTAGATATAGAAAGCCTAAAATCTCTTTTAAATGATGAAATAGCCGGTTTAATGCTAACTAACCCTAGTACCCTAGGACTCTTCGAAAAAAATATCACGGAAATAGCAAAGCTTGTACATGAAGCTGGGGGACTGCTTTATTATGACGGAGCTAATATGAATGCTATTATGGGAAAAACAAGGCCAGGAGATATGGGCTTTGATGTATGCCACTTAAATTTACACAAAACCTTTTCAACTCCACACGGTGGCGGAGGTCCGGGAAGCGGACCAATAGGTGTTAGAGGAGACCTGGCAGAATTCCTTCCTAAGCCTGTAGTGGCAAGGAAAGATGAAGGTTATTATTTGGACTATGACAGACCTTATTCTATAGGAAAGGTAAAAAGCTTCTATGGAAACTTTGGAGTTATGGTTAGGGCCTTTACTTACCTCTTAACTATGGGGGCAGAGGGTCTTAGAAAGGCCAGTGAAACTGCGGTTTTAAACGCTAACTATTTAAGAGTAAAATTAAAGGATTACTATAGGTTAGCTATAGATGATATTTGTAAACATGAATTTGTGTTAGCTGGTTTAAAGGATGAAGAAAATCATATTACTACTTTAGATGTAGCAAAAAGACTCCTTGATTATGGATATCATCCTCCAACAATCTATTTTCCGCTAATAGTCCATGAAGCCCTTATGATAGAGCCTACAGAAACAGAAACGATGGAAACTTTAGATGAATTTGTTAGCGCTATGATTGAAATTGCTAAAGAGGCAAAGAAGGACCCTGATTTGGTTAAATCTGCTCCTAACAATACTATTGTAAAGAGATTAGATGAAGTTAAGGCAGCAAGAACTCCGATTCTTAAGTGGAACTAATTTTATTATTAGCTTAAACAGTGCGTATGCTGTTAACACCTATAAGTCGATGAGATAAAAATAAATCTAAACTCCCTTAAAGATTAAAGCACTATCATTTTTATAATGAATAGTGCTTTATTTAGGTAGAATTTCAATATTAGCTGTAAGTTGAAATAAAGGTTATAAAGTAGTTATTTATAATTTTACAATGTTGGCTTTAATTTGATATTATTATATAAATAGGGTTTGTTATAAGTTTTATTACAGAAGAATATATAGTTGAATTTAACCTAGGGGGAGTTATAATGAGGCTAGTACCAATACAGTACGTTAAAGCGGGGAGTTTTTTAGCAAAAACCATTTATGATGATAAGGGAACCATTTTGCTTAGAGAAGGTGTACAGCTTACCGAAAGTTACATTAGAAGAGTAAAACTTCTCGGAATGTTTGCAATGTACATAAATGATGAGTATAGTGAAAAGGGCGTAGAGGATATAATAAAACCGGAACTCAGGCAGAAGGCTGTTAAAACCATAAAGGAAACCTTTTATAGCTTTGAAAAATTTAATTTGAATGTTGGAAAAAGCAGTGTACAGGATAAAAAACTTATACTAGAAAAACAAAATTATTTTAAGTCTATAAGAGAAATTGGAGTGGAAATTACTGAGGAACTTCTTGCCAGGAAGAGTGTTTTAATTAATATAGTAGATATAAAAAGTATAGACAGTTATACCTATCAGCACAGTGTCAACGTGGCAGTATTATCTCTAGTAATGGGTATTCAGCTGCAATTAGATAGGAAAAAATTATATGAGTTGTGTTTAGGTGCATTGATCCATGATATTGGTAAAGCACTTATACCAGAAGATATATTGAAGAAAAATGGTAAGCTTACAGAGGAAGAAAGTAAAATTGTAAAAGAACATACAGTAAAGGGCTATGATTTTTTAAAAGGTAGTGTAGATGTACCAGCCACTTCTAGGGTTATAGCTCTTCAGCACCATGAAAGAGAAGATGGCAAAGGATATCCAGAGGGAAGAAAGGGCAATGAAATAAATGACTTAGCTAAGATAGTAGCAGTGGCAGATGTCTATGATGCCCTTACATCAGAACGTCCTTATAGAGAGGCAATGAGTCCAAATGACGCTGTAGAATACATAATGGCAAATGGACAAATACAATTTAACTATGATTTAGTTAAGGCTTTTAGTAAATCCATAGTTCCTTATCCAGAGGGAACTGTAGTAAGGCTAAGCAATGGAGAAGTTGCTGTAGTAGAAGAGGTATATCCTAATTATACTTTAAGACCTAAGGTTAAGATTATTGGCGTCAAAAATGAAGAGGTTTACAGAGATCTTAGAAACGAACTAGAAATAGTCATAGTTGGACCTCAATATGTAATTGAGAAGGAGTAAAATAAAAAATCCATCTATCTATTATAATATGTGCTTATCTTGGCGAAAATATATATTAGCTATTAGCTAATATATATTTAGGTGGTGCTTGCATTGAAAGGAAAAGTAATTGACATTAACAATATACTAAATTCATATGAGAAAAAAGGAGAAGGAGATACAGGACATTTTGAAAAAGATGAGTTAAAGGCTATGATAGATGAGTTAGCAAAAAGTATACTGAATTATGGTGCAGAACAGATACTAAAAAAATGGATACCTGTTAAAAAGAGTTTCTCCCTTGAATATCACCTAAATAAGCTTGGAAAAAGTGAATTAACTACTATTGCTGTGAATTTTTGTATAGATAAAGCATCTACTCTAAGGAAAGAAGAATTAAAAAATAAGATATTGGAACTTTATGAAGATAGAGTAAATATGTTTCTAGAAAATATGGATAGAGAGAGATTTGTATATCTATTAGACTTGGTAAATAAGAATGGTTATGGAGAGAACATAGAAAATGAGAATATAGGCCATATCTTTTATTTTAGGGAAAGAGCGCTTTTATTTACAGGAAAAATTAAAAATGAAAATGTTATTATTATGCCAGAGGAATTGCAAAAAATAATTAAGGATAAAAATAATTTAGAGTTAGTTGGTAAATTTGAAAAAAATGAAGAGTTAATAAAGTTATTCTGGGGAATGTGTTATTATTACGGAATTATTGATTTAAAACATTTTAAAGAACTAGTGGTAAAGTATGTAGATTTTGATACTTCAAAGATGAATATGAAAATTATATTAAGAGATGGCGCAGAATACTATGGTGGATTTAACTTCAATGGATACACAGGTAGGGATATCATGGTAGAGGACAGTCAGTATCTGCTAATTGAGCAGATAAGGAGATTTGATTTAGATTTTTACCCTCTTAGAAAGGAAGAATTATTAAATGCAGCAAGAGAGGACTATATAGAGGAAACGGAAGCATATAAAAGGCTCCACAGCTTTTTAACTAGCAATTATAATATTAATAGTAATCAAGCAAAAGACTTAATTTTTTATTTGCAATGTAGTTTTAAAAATGAAAAGGACCTTGACGAAATAGTTGATGGATTCATGGATAACTTTGATGTTTCTGACGTTAAAGAGGCTAGTATACTTATTCATGAAATATACAGATTTGCAAATAATACAAGGCAGAGTATTTTGAAAGGATACACTCCAGAGGAGCTTAATACCACTTTGCCAAAAGAAAAGCTATCATTAAAAGGAGTTAGACCTTGCATCAGCGAAGAATAATTTAAGTTTTTAATCTTATTATCTACACTTACCTTTAGGTAACCTAACTTACAAAAAAGTGCGTACTTGATACTGCCTCAAGGTTAAAATATACTTATATTAGTCCTTAATCAGGATTAATATAAGTGTAGAATTATTGGAGGAGTAGAAATGAAAGTTGTTGCTTTTAATGGTAGCCCTAAAAAAGAGGGAAATACTTATCATGCTATAAAATTGGTGGCTGAGGAACTAGAAAAAGAAGGAATAGAGGTTGAAATTGTTCATGTAGGTAACCAAGTTATAAGAGGCTGTATGGCTTGTAATGGCTGTGCTAGAAACCAAGATGAGAAGTGTGTTATCCAGGGAGACCCTGTAAATGAATGGGTTCAAAAAATGAAGGAAGCAGATGGAATAATACTTGGTTCTCCTGTGCATTATTCAGCAATAGGAGGAACAATGAAGTCATTCCTAGATAGAGCTTTTTATGTAGGAAGTTCAAATAAGGGCTTATTTAGACATAAAGTAGGTGCTGCCGTAGCAGCTGTAAGACGTTCAGGTGGAGTTCCTACATTCGAACAGTTAAATAACTACATTAATTATTCTGAAATGCTTATGCCAACATCAAATTACTGGAACGTTATTCATGGGGGAGCACCAGGAGAGGTTCTTCAAGATGCAGAAGGGGTACAAATAATGAGAACTTTAGGCAAGAATATGGCTTGGCTCCTTAAACTAAGAGAAAGTGGAAAAGACAAAGTAGAAGCACCTGTAGGAGAAAGAAAAGTATTTACAAACTTTATCCGTTAAGCTATATAAATAGAATTAACACACAGGACTCCCTCTTCTTCGAGAGGGAGTCCTGTGTGTTAATGGGGATTTGCAATAATCAAACAAATGCATTATAATATTCTATGTTTATACAAAAATAATTTATAAAACACAGGAGTAAAATAAAAATGAGAGCAAGTTATAAAAATCCAAAAGAATTAGCAAGTAAATTGAGAGATTTAGTTGATACCTATCTTGAAGGTTTAATGGACTATGAAAAGCTAGAAAAGTCAGTTATAGCTATAATAAATGCTAATGGAGACATGGTTTATAAGAATGGATTTATGCCCACAAAGCTAGCGGCTGCATTGGGAGTTGAAAGAGTAGCTATTATAGATAAAATAGCAGAAATAATAGAATAGTTTAAGAGGAATTAACTCTTTTGAAAAAAGTAAAAGCATGAAATCATTTTGATCTCATGCTTTAGTATTTAGTACTGATATAAAAGTAATTTACAACGGTAAATATAAATAAGCTTACAAAACTATAAAGGTTAAACTTACTTAAATAAATTCTACTCTTCCCTTCATTTTCATTGGCATAAATTTTATAGGAAATAACACTAGCTAGTGAAGCAACTAATGTACCCATGCCTCCAATGTTAACTCCTAAAAGCATTTCTCTCCAGTTATCGGTAAAGCCTGATAATAGTATAGAGCAAGGTACATTACTTACTACCTGACTCAATAGTATAGAGGAAAAATAAACTCTTCCTGATTCTTGTAAAAAGCTTTTCATGTGATATTGTATAAACTCTACATTGGAAACGTTTCCGATAAAGATAAAAAAACATACAAAGGTGGCTAATAAAAAATAATCAACGGACTTTAAAAGATGCCTGTCCATAAATAATATAATCAGCATTATGACTAAAAAAGTATACTTATAATTTACAAGTCCAAAGACTGAAAATATTATAAAAATAAATAGAAATATATATACTTTAACTTTTTTTCTATTCTTTACTGTAACAGTATGTAATGAAAGTTGAAGCTCTTCATTAGAAACTCTTTTATTTAAAAAATAAAGCCAAAGGATACCTAGTAATACAAAAGGAATAGTTACAGAAAAAAATTGAATTCCATTTAAGTTATAATGAGTAAACAAAAATAAGTTTTGCGGATTTCCCATTGGCGTTAAGCTGCTGCCAATATTAGCAGCTAAAGTCTGTAGTATAATTGTTTTCATAGAATCTATTTTTACCTTTTTGAAGGTAAGAATAGCCAGAGGCACAAAGGTAATAAGGGCAACATCGTTAGTCACTAACATAGAAGAGAAAAATGTTATTACTATAAATACTAGAGAAATTCTTCTAGTATCCTTACACTTCTTAAGTATTTCCAAAGCAAGTTTATCCATAACTTTTAATTCTTCAAAGGCAGCAACTATAATCATCAGGTTAAAAAGCAATACCAGAACCTTAAGATCTACGTAAGATATCTTAGGCTGAAGGAAAAGGGAGGATAGAACTGCTAGTACAAGAGATATAAAAAATACCTTTTCTTTTTTAAACCTTTCTACAAACAATTGTAGGCGGTTAGATTGATTAGTAAAAGTCTCCATGATAAGTATCATCTCCATTATTCTAAATGTATAAATGTAAAATGTCCTTAACCATTATACAAAAAGAAGAAAGCATTTACAATTAATAAAGCTTTGGTTGTCATTACAATATAAATAGATTTACTGATTTTCATTCAAGTTTACTAAGTATATACCTACTAAGATATGCTGACATATATATGCTATGGAACTTAAAAGGGTTTATTGTTATACTATATATTATTAAGACAATTAGTGTTAGCACCTGTATACAAGGAATAAAGTTTAAGGAGTTTTATAATGATCAATAAATCCCCAAAGATAAAATTATTTACTTTACTTTTAATTACCTTAATAACACTTATATGCATAATAGGTAGTAGTTTAAACGTTAATCAGGGAAAAAAGACAAATCCTATAGCTGTAAATGGAGTAATAGATCTGAGAAATTGGGATTTTAATAAGGATGGAATTATTAAGTTGGATGGGCAGTGGGAATTTTATCATAACCAGTTGTTAACCCCTGAAGATTTTGATAACCAGAATCTAAAGAAAAGTTTCAAAGATATTCCAGGGACTATTGGAGAACAAAGTTATGGAACTTATAGGCTGAAAATTCTTGTTAACAGAGATGATTACCTATACTCTGTTAAAGTTAACTATCTTCAAAACGCATTTAAACTTTGGGCAAATGATAAGTATGTAGTATCTGTAGGGAAAGTAGGTAGGGACAAGAAAGAAATGCAACCTCAAATACTGCCTAAGGTTGGATCCTTCTATGCCAAGGATGGAGAGGTAGATTTAATACTTGAAGCAAGTAACTTCTATTCAAAGTATGGCTTCATTGATACCCTATTGATTGGAGAAGCTTCAAAGATTGATAGCTATAGGGAAAAAAAGCAGGCCTTTGACTTGTTTCTTTTTGGAAGCTGTATTATAGCTGCACTTTATAATTTGGCGGTATTTTCTAAGAGAAAGAAGGACAAGGCTTCTTTGTATTTTGCTATAGTTTGCCTCATAGTTGCACTTAGAACAATATTCACAGGAGAGAGATTTTTTATTTCTTTATTTCCTAATTTTAATTACATATTTTCTGTAAAAATAATGGTTTGGACTTTTTATCTATACATTCCTTTTATTGTGTTGTTTGTTAACAAAAATTATGGTGAAATACTTTCTAGGAAGGCTGTAAAACTTTCAAACTTCCTAGCTGTTGTATATGGAATTTTAGTTCTTATAAGTCCAATCCAATATTATATTCAGTTTATAGTTCCTTTTGAAATTTATGCTTTACTAATGATGCTTTATATGATGTGGAAGATATCTAAGGTTTATATTGAGCAGAAAACAAGTGATTATATTGCTGTAGTAGGGCTTTTTGCCTTATTTATAACAAGAATAAATGATATTCTGTATGAATATAGCATAATTATGACTAATTCTCTTGCACCTTTAGGGGTATTTATATTTATAGTAGCTAATTATTATGTGTTAGCTGAAAGACAAGCTAAGGCTCTTTCTAACTCGGAGGAAGTAAGTGAGAGACTGAAATCTTTGAATAATTTAAAGGATGACTTTTTGGCCATAACCTCTCATGAACTAAAAACACCGCTAAATGGTATAATAGGGTTAACGGAGAACCTTAGTAATAAAGGCTCTAGTGGTATGAGTGATGATGACAGATATAACTTGTTTTTGATTAATGCCAGTGCCAGAAGATTGTCTAACCTAGTTGACGATGTCATAGTGTTTTCAAAGCTAAAAAATAATGAGATAAAATTAATTAGAAAACCAGTTAAGATTGACAAAATTTTAGAGATTGTAATAAAATTTTGTGAGCCTACTATAAGTAACAAAGCTATAGAGTTAGTTAACTTAGTAGATGAGGAAGTTCCCTGCGTAAAGGGGGATGAAAACAGAATACAGCAAATTTTCTATAACTTACTAGGTAATGCAATTAAATTTACTCAAGAAGGAAAAATTCTTATTTCCTATTTGGTAAAAGAAAATTTTGTGGAAATTTCTATAAAAGATACTGGAATTGGAATATCTGATGAAAAAATTAATACAATTTTTAGCATTTATGAACAGGGTGAGGATATTTCAGAAAAGTATGGAGGTACTGGACTGGGCCTTTATATAACAAAAAATCTAATTGGACTTCATGGTGGAGAAATAAGTGTCAGCTCTGTTGTAGGCAAAGGTAGTAAGTTTACATTTACATTGCCTTTATGTTCCGAAAGGGAACTGTTAACTGATAAAAGTATTAACTGTATAGAAAAATCAACGGTTGATGATCTAGATGTTTGTATAAATAAAATTGCTGAAAAAAATGAAGATGATTTAGGTGTTAAGAATAATAAAAACTATAAAATACTAATAGTAGATGACGAATATGTAAATTTAAAGGTACTAGAAGAGTATCTCTCAGGCGTCAGTCAGCATATTTTAAGGGCTTCAACTGGAAAACAAGCTATAGAGATTATAGATCAAAATAAGGATTTAGATTTGGTTATTTTGGATATGATGATTCCTGATTTATTAGGGTATGATATTTGCAGCATAATAAGAGAAAAATACTCACTTTTTGAATTACCTGTGCTTATGATGACTGTAGATAACAGAACGGAAAACCTTGTACTGTCTCTTAAATGTGGGGCTAATGACTATTTAACAAAGCCCTTTAGTAAACAGGAGCTTTTGGCAAGAGTAAATACTTTACTCACATTGAAGTACTCTGTAAAAGAAGCATTAACCTTGGTACAGCAAGTAGAAGTAGCAAATGAAAAAATTGATACTTTAAATCTTAGGAATAGTGAAAATACTAAGAGAGTAGAGGAATTAATGGAATATAATAAGCTAAAAACAGAGTTTTTTACTAATATTTCTCACGAACTTAAAACTCCGCTTAATGTTATAAGTACCACTGTGCAATTATTAAGATCTTTAGATGGATCAAAGCAGCTAGGTGATGAGAGAATTAAGTACTATTTCAATATAATAAATCAAAATTCATTAAGGCTTCTTAGGTTGATTAACAATTTAATAGATACAACCAAAATAGATGGCAATTATTTAAGTCTTCATTTAACTAAAGGAGATATAATATATGTAATTGAGGAACTTGTCCAATCTGTTGCAGATTTCGTAAATTCTCAGGGAATAAGTATAGTTTTTGATACAGAAGTAGAAGAAAAATTTATATTATTTGATGAAGAAAAAATTGAAAGAATTATACTAAATCTTTTATCTAATGCAGTAAAATTTACCGATATTAACGGAAGTATATTTATCAATATTTATGATAAAGGAGAATTCGTAGAAATTTCTATAAGAGACACAGGGATTGGCATACCTGAAAATAAGCTGGAATTTATATTTGAAAGGTTTGCACAAGTTGATAGGTCTACAACTAGAAAAAAAGAAGGAAGCGGAATAGGTCTTGCTCTAGTAAAATCTCTGGTAGAAATGCATGAGGGCACTATTTGTGCCAAAAGTGAGTTAGGTAAGGGAAGCGAGTTTATAATTACATTACCAGTAAAAAGTTCAAATGAGGAAGAGGTAGAGGGTAGTGCTTTAAGCAAAGAATTTGCTAAATCAAAATACGAAGAAAAGATGCAGATTGAGTTTTCAGATATCTATTTTGATAAATAAAAGACTAAGAGGTAGGAATTTTTTCTATAGATTACTGCCTCTTAGTTCTTTTATATAAGAGATTATTATGGTTTTAAGAAACAAAGTCTTCTTTTTATTTCGGATATAAAAAATTAGAACAGGAGAAAATAAAAAGAAGGAGGTTGATAAATAATGGGAAATAAAATAGTTGAGTTACCACAGCAAAATAATGTACTTGCTTATGATAGTAGGCAGATTGAATTAATTAGGAACACAGTAGCTAAGGGAGCAACAGAAGATGAATTAAGTATTTTTTTATATCTTAGCAAACAGTATAATTTAGATCCATTTAAGCGAGAAATATGGTTTACTAAATACGGCAACCAAACTAATATAATGACCTCCAGAGATGGTTATTTAAAATTTGCTCAAACCAGTGCTGAATTTGAAGGTTTAATATCCTTCGTGGTACAGGAAGGCGATGTATTTGAAATAGATGCAGCTGAATATAAAATTACCCACAGATTTGGTACAAAAAGAGGTAGAATTATAGGTGCTTGGGCAAGATGTGATAGGAAAGGGAAAAAACCCTTTATAAGCTATGTAGACTTTGGTGAATACAATCAGAACAATATGATTTGGAAGAAATATCCTTCAGCTATGATACAAAAGGTTGCAGAGGTATTTGTGTTAAAAAGGGCTTTTGGAATTAATGGATTAGTAACAAGAGAAGAAATAGGTGATGAAATTCGAGATGAAACATTTACCAGGAAATATAAGGAAGAAATTCCTAAAGCCCGTGGAATGAAAAGAGAGCAGAAGGCAGAAATATGGGAACTAGCCAAGAATAAAGGGATGGAAGTAGATGAATTAAAACAGTATACTATGAAGGAATTGGGAATTCCATTAAGTAACCTTAATGATGAGCAAGCGGATGCATTGATAGAAACACTTTCTAAAGGGAAAAAAGAACTTAATGAAAACATGGAAGATAAAAACTCAGAAGAAAATGAAGAAATTAAAGAACTTGCTCTATCTAAGAAGGAGTAGTTTTAATAGTCTAGACAAGAAATTCTGAAAGTAAATATGTTAAAATGTGGATAAGCTGTGGAAAATGTGGAAAACTTTGGAAATAGGGTTTAAGAATAGAGAAAAAATGCTCTATTCTTAAATTTACACAAATTAAGAAGGTTGTCAATTTTACAATATTTTATCTTTTATAACCTTTAGTACACCATTATCTCTATTACTTTCAGCTATAAATCTAGAGTGCTTTTTTACTTCTTCTGGAGCATTTGCCATAGCATAGCTGTAATATGCTGATTTAAACATCTCAATATCATTAAAATAATCCCCGAAAACCATTGTTTCTTCTGGTTTTATATTAAATTTTTCCTGTAAAAGCTTGATAGCTGTGCCTTTATTTACATCTTTATTGATAACATCAAGCCATATTTTTCCTGACACTGTAATTTGAAGTGTATCTCCGTAGGAAGCTTTAAAAATTTTGTTTGAGTTTTCCAAAGCTCCTTTAAAATCACATAAGGTAACCTTTAATATATCATCATCTACATGATCTAAGGAGTCAACTATTTCATATTTTAAATAGTATCTCTCAACTTCCTCTATAAATTTCTTGTGATTTTTTTCAACATAAGCAGATTTTTTACCACATATTATTAATTCGCAATCTTCAATCTGTCTTCCTAAGTCTAAAAGAGATTTAACTACAGTCTTATCTATAACACTGGAGTAAAGTTCTTCTCCTCTGAAGATTACGTAGCTTCCATTTTCCGCTACATACAATATATCATCTTTGGCCTTAGAAAACTTATTTAGAAGATTATAATATTGTCTGCCACTAGCTGCAGTAAATAGTATATTTTTTTCCCTAAGTTCATTTAATACATGGAAGAACTCCTCATTTATTTTATCCTGCTCATTTAATAGTGTACCATCCATATCTGTTGCGATAAGTTTTATCATAAGTTTTGTCCTCCTCTTTAGTAATTTCAATATCACTATAATAACATACCAACTGTATAAGAGTATGAAGGAATTTAATATTCTAAAAGTTTAGGCTTTTATCTTGTACAATTATTTTCTCCAATAAACTATATTAATATCAATAGTAGTTATTAGTGGAGTAAAGCTTACGTAATAATATATTTAAAGTGTAATGAAAAATGTTTAAATAAGAACAAAACTATTTTATAATTTATATATAAGTAATTAAATGAATTTAATAGTTTTTTAATTTGTATGTAGAAATACTACAGTATTCAACTGTACTTGAAAAGGACGTGAATTAAATGGAATTTTTGAATATTAATCAAATGATTTTAATTGGATCAACAGGAAGAAACAGTGGGAAGACTACTCTTGCTGTGGAGCTGATTAAAAAGTGGAAAAGTCATTTTCCTGTCATTGCATTAAAGATTACAACAATACAAGACAGAAGTGGAAAATGCCAAAGGGGAGGAGAAGGCTGTGGTGTCTGTACTAACATAAAAGAAGATTTTAAATTAGTAGAAGAAGGTAACAAGGATAGCAGCAAAGACACCTCTTTATTACTAGCAGCAGGAGCAGAAAAAGTGTACTGGCTTAGATGCTTAAAAGATCATATTCATGAGGGAATAGAATTTTTCATGAGACAAGTTCCTGATAATGCTCTAATAATATGTGAATCTAACACTCTTAGAACTGCTGTTGTTCCAGGAACTTTTATAATGCTTAAAAATACAGAAAATGATGCTATAAAAAAATCTGCAGGTGAAGTAATAAATAACGCTGATATTATCATAGAAAATGATTTTCAAAATAGCATTAAGAATATAGTTGAAAAAATAGAAGTTAAAGAAGAAAAATCACAGTTTCAGATGAAAATACATAGTTAACAAAAGAAAAGAGTTGAGAAAGGAAAGTCTATAAAATAAGATGTTGTTTATAGGTATAAATAAAATTGGCTTATAAACAACATCTTTGGATTTTAGATAAAAAGATTAATTTCTAAATAATAAAAATTATTGATATTTTTCTTGACAATAAATGAATGAACATTTAATATATATATACTAGGGGTGAGTAAATGAGAAAAAAAGATGATGAAAAGCAGAAAAATATAAAAGAAGCAGTTATCAAACTGATATTAGAAGAAGGATTTCATGGTACATCTATTTCAAAGATAGCAAAGAAAGCCGGAGTTTCTCCAGCAACAGTTTATGTTTATTACGAAAATAAAGAAATTATGTTACATAAAATCTATCAGGAATATTCTGAAGAAATATATAGTCATTTACTCAGTAAAATTTATGAGGGAATTAGTGGGAGAGAACTTATCGAAGTATTTATTAGAAGTTATTACAATTATATAGAGGAACATGAAGAAATATTTAGGTTTGTGGATCAGTTTTCTAGTTGTCCTGCTTTAGCCAATAGATGCAAAAAGGATAAGGGCAGTGAGGCCTTAAAGCAGTCCTTAGAACAAATGAAAGAAAAAAAGATTATTAAGAATTTTCATAGTGATAACTTAACTGCTATAATTTTTTCACCAATAAAATCAATAGCTATTAATCCCTGTTTAGAGGAAGAAGAAAAAATAAAAATGCTTGAGGAAATGATTAGTATTATACAGTATACTCTTCTTCTATAATTATTTAAAAACTATTAATCATTAGATTAAGTTTCTTTCTCTTGGTAATATGATTATTTGTTGAAGCGAGACTGATTTTGTGTAAGATATAAGCACAGAATACTCTCGCTATTAGTTGAAATATAATTAAACGAGCATTCATTTAAGCTATAAAAGGAGTGAAAACAGTATGATGAATATTGAAAAAAGTAAATTCGCAATGATAGTTCCTATTTCAGAAGCTATTTTATTACCTAACATGGAACATACTCTTAAACTTAACCACTTTAGTGAAAGAGAACTTCAGCATTTGCAGAAGGAGGATATGATAAATATTGCTCTACCCTTAAAAGAAAATTTTAATAAAAAGGAATTAAAAGAAGAAAACTTTTATCCAATCGGTGTTTTGTTTAAAGTTAATAGTATAGAAAAATTAGAATCAAGCCACCAAATCAAAATTAAAGTATTAGAACGTACAGAAGTTAAGAATATCATAATTGAGAATGATTTTATTCAAGGGGAATATAACATGGCTTCAGACATTATGGACTTAACAGAAGAAAATATAGAAGAAATGATTGAAGGTATAAAGGAACTTACCTATGAGATGAGTGAGCACTTTAAGGGTTCAGATATATTCATAAAGTCCATTGAAGAGATAGATGATTTAAATAGACTAATGGGATATTTAGCTCAGTTTATGCCTCTTTCTAATGATAAAAAATATGAATTAATTAATATTCAATCTGTAAAGGAAAGAAGTTTGAAATTCATGGACTACCTTTTGAGACAAAGGGAAGCTCTTAAATTTCAATTTGAGATAGCAGAAAAGCTTTCCGAAAAAGCTAATAAAAACTATAGAGAATCTGTGCTAAGAGAGCAACTAAAGGCTATTCAGAAAGAATTAAATGAGGATAAAGATTCTAGCAAGGAGCAAGACTATGTTAAGAAAATAGAAGATGCCCAAATGCCTAAAGAGGTTAGGGAGGTTGCTTTAGAAGAATTAAGTAAACTAGAGAGTCAAAATCCTAATAGTTCTGACTATAACATCATACGTAACTATTTAGAGTTACTTGTGCAGCTTCCTTGGAAAGAAGGGGAAACAAAGGATATTGACTTGTCAGAATCAAGAGCTGTTCTTGAGGAACAACACTATGGATTAGAAAAAGTGAAGGAAAGGATATTACAGCATCTTGCAGTTATGAAGCTAAAAAAAGATAAGAAAGGTTCTATCTTGTTACTTGTTGGACCTCCAGGAACAGGAAAGACAAGCCTTGGAAAGAGCATTGCGGAAGCACTTGATAGAAAATATGTCCGTTTAAGTTTAGGTGGCCTTCGAGATGAAGCAGAAATTAGGGGCCATCGTAAAACTTATGTTGGAGCTATGCCAGGCAGAATAATTCAAGCTATTAAAAGAGCAGGAGTAAAAAATCCAGTTATGGTTTTAGATGAGATAGATAAACTGGTAAGTGGCTATAATGGTGATCCAGCAAGTGCCCTGTTAGAAGTTCTAGATCCAGAACAAAATGACAGCTTTACAGATCATTACTTAAATATTCCTTATGATTTGTCAGAGGTATTCTTTATCGCTACTGCTAATTCTCTTAACGGTATACCTGGTCCTCTCCTAGATAGAATGGAGATTATTCAAATATCCAGCTATACAACTAATGAAAAGTTCTATATAGGAAAAAATCACTTAATATCTTCAGTGCTTCAGGAGCATGGCTTAACAGAAGAGCAACTACAGATAGAAGATGAAACATTAAAGAAAATAATCAGCAACTACACTTTAGAAGCAGGAGTTAGAGGATTGAAAAAGCAAATATCTGCTGTGGCAAGATATGCTTCAGAAAAAATTGTATCTCAAAAAGTAGAATTACCTTTCAGGGTTTCAGAAGGACAATTAGAGGAGATATTAGGAAGACAGGTTTCCAGACATGATAAAGCTCAAATAGATAATCCACCGGGAGTTGTAACTGGGCTTGCTTGGACACCAGTTGGGGGAGAAATACTATTTATTGAAGCTACAGACATGCCAGGAAGTGGACAAGTTATTCTAACTGGAAAGTTAGGAGAGGTAATGAAGGAATCTGCTAGAATTTCACTAAGTCTATTGAAATCAAGACTGCCAGTTAACAGTTTTAACTTTAAGGAAAAGGATCTTCATATTCACGTACCTTCCGGTGCTGTTCCGAAGGACGGCCCTTCTGCAGGAATTGCTTTATTCACTGCACTAGCTTCACTTGCTACAGGTATAAAAGTAGATTCAAAGCTTGCTATGACTGGAGAGCTAACTTTAAGAGGAGCTGTATTAGCTATTGGAGGCTTGAAGGAAAAATTATTAGCTGCTGAAAGAGCTGGAATAAAGAAAGCACTAATTCCAAAAGATAATGAATTGGATCTTAAAGACGTGCCTGAGGAAGTAAAAAAAGAATTACAGATTATACCAGTGGGAACTATTGAGGAGGTTATTAAAGAAACTTTAGGAATATCTTTGCCTAAATTAGAACAGTTAGTAATCCCAAAGACAGCTATTGAAGAGTCTTTTAATTCTACCCAGGTGTAAAATATTAATATAGAAAGATTAAGTGACTCTATAATTTTGGTGTAAATTAAAGAATGATAAAAATTTCATGTAAATAAAAGAAAAGGTGGCAGGTGAAACTGTCACCTTAATTTCTAAAGTTTTGCTAGTTTCTTTCTATCAACAGCTTCTGGATTTTTTTCTAGCCAACCCTCTTTAATCATAATATCCATTCCATCCTTTGCATATCCACCTATGTCTGATGCAATTTTAGCATAAGTGGCATAGATATCAGATCTCATACTAACTGCCATGGAGATACCAAATATTGCAGTTTTGTATCCCATTATAGAAACTATATGAAACATTATAAGCTTATCAGAAAAAGGAGCTTCTTTAGAGTCAAGTACTTCAGCTTCCAAAGTCATAGGTATTGGTAAATCACTTTCACTAAGTAGGGGACTAAGTGCTTCTATATGACTTGTAGATAAGTCTAGCCCTTTAGAAAGAAAGTTTTTAACTTGTTCCGACTTAGTTACTTGATTAAAGCCGAGAGTTAAGGCTCTTGTTAGAGAAACTACTTTAATATCGTGAAATATATTTGTGATTTCTGAAGAATTTAATGGTCTTTTCTCTGGTAATAATCCAGTTAGAAAACTTTTCTTAGTTACAAACTCTATCTTATCTGGCATAGGTATATGAGGATAGTGTACATATACACCTTTTTTTAGTTCTACATCATCAAGCATATTAGAAAGCTTTGATGTAGTATCTATGCAATAGGTGAAAAGCTCACGGATATCTTTCCTAGGACAAAAGGTTAGAGACATACCGTAATTAATCAATCCAAGTTCTGTTAAGTATTTCATGTAACGGAGCATAAAAACATCAGAAAATAGTTTCTTAGCTTTTAAATTAACATCTTCTTCTGAAAAACCCTCTGGAACAGGAAAGTTGTCTTTGCTTAAGATATCTTTAATAATAGACATATAGTTACCGGATAAATTCAATGCATATTTTACTACTGAAGAAACCTCAGGATCTTCAGCAGTTTCTAAAAAGTATGAAAGCACGCAGTTACTCATAGAATTGGCAATATAAGTAATCCAAAGTTGTGAAATTTCTGAGGAGCTTATTCCAAGATTTTTTTCGGTATATTCTGAACTCATAGTTTTTCCCCCTAAAATAAAATTTTATTAATAGAATTATTATTTTCTTTTAAAGAAAAAGTATTTATGAAATTTTTGAAGCAAAAGAGAATTACTGTACGTCTAAATATATGAGATAGTCAAATTTAGGAGGTTTAAACATGAATAAGAAAAACATATCAATTTTAACATTGATTTTAACTATTGTTTCAGCTATAGCATCACCAGGCATGACAAAGGCTGAAGGAATTGACACTATACCAACATCAAAGGTGATTTATGCTCCAATTACTTCAGAGCAGGGAATAACAACAAATCAATTAAAACCATATGTGTTGAATGAGAAAGAAGTACAAACTGTATTTGGAAGTTTTTCAGATGAAATTGAAAAACTTAAGTTGCAGAGAGGATATTATGTTTTCGATAATGAAAAATACGATATAAAGGATTCTAATATCTATGTAATGATTTCCCTAGGACAGAGAAACACAACGGGATACGGAATTAAGCTGATTTCCACTGAAGATATAGAGGGGATTTCTCAAATAACAATAGAAGAAACAAAACTGCAACCAGATATGATGGTAGGAGAGGCAGTGACATATCCTTTTATTATTTTAAAATTTGCACAAGGAACTCCAAATGTTAAGGTAATAACAGACAGTGGTAGAGAAATATCGCCACTAGTAAATTCTGCGGAGTTGACAGAAAAGGGATGGAATGAATTAAAATCTTGGGAAGATGTTTCTGAAAATAAAGAGTGGCTCATTACCTTTAAAAAGGATATTTCTAAAGAGGATGTTAACAGTGATACAGTTTATGTAAGAGACAGCAGTGGTAAAAAGATTCAAACAGAACTTGTTGCTGGGGAAGATAAAAGAACAGTTAGAGTAATTCCTATAGAAAAGTACTCAGCAGGAGAAAGCTATTGTCTTTTTATTTCCGATAAAATAAGCCCGCAAAAAAATACAGCAAGCAAAGGAGCTATGTATCGTATGAATTTTACCATTAAAGGGGACGTAGCTGCAGAAGATCCAATAAAGCAACAAGCTAATGCTTATGTTGTGTCAGGGGAATTTAAAAACGTACCTCTTTTCGATGGGTCTACAGATAAACAGGTGGGAACGGTATCAGAGGGTTTTTCTCTTAACTTGACAGATGTAAGGGGGGACAAAGTGTACTTTTCTGTTACAGTAGAAGATTCTTCTAAGTCAAAGGAAAGATCTTCAAAAGAGTATTATATTCCAGTTAAATATTTAGAGAAAACTTATAAGGAACCTTTTATCACTCTTGAAATTATATCTGCAGATAAGATAAAAGTAAAAGAAAGTGCATCTATATATACTATAGACAAGGGTATCAAGCAATGCATAATGAAAACATCTCAAAATATAGGACCTTTATATTATATACAAAAAACAGAAAATGGTTATCAATTTGTACTCGGAAATAATCTTGTCTATGTACAACCAGAAGATATTGAACTTATTAAAAATTAAGTGAGTTAAATAGTATATGAATATTTCTAAAATAAAAAAATCTTATTAAGAAAATAATTCCCTGTAAAACACAAATTAGGATAGGTATAAATAATATATAACAACAGATTAGAGAATTGATAAGGGAAGTGTTTTAATGGCTACACCAATAATTGGACAATCAACTGTCACAGTGGATCAGTGTGAAGCATTTTTAAGGAAACAAAATACTAATGCTCCAGCATTAGCAAATATTTATAAGAAGTATTGCGATATTTATGGTATAAGGCTTGAATGTATTTGGGTTCAAATGTGTTTGGAAACAAATTTTTTAAGATATTCAAATACCTCAATAACCACCTTAGATATGAATAACTTTTGTGGACTAGGTGCAATTGATGGAAATGGAAGAAGACAAGCTTTAAGCTTTAGCACAGAAGATGAAGGTGTTAAGTGCCATGTACAACATTTATATGCTTATTGCACTAATAAACCATTACCGCAAGGACAATCAGTAATAGATCCAAGGTTTAAGTATGTAGCTAGGGGTATCGCTCCTAATATTGAGAATCTAGGCAATGGTAATTGGGCTAGTGATAAAAACTATGCCAGTAAATTATTAAGCTTACTAAGTCAATTGTTAAATAGCGGTAATATAACAAATAAAACAAACTCAGGGAGTAATAATGACTTTATCAGGGAAATTCAACATGACCTGCAAAGGCTTAGCTGTCTGGCTGCTGGAGAATCAAATGCCACAGGTGAATTAGATGCTAACACCAAAGCAGCCATAAAGCAATTTAGATATATAGTAGATTTACCAAGTGGTGAAAGCATAGATAGCAGTTTAGTAAGTGCCTTAAATTCAATCACTTCTAAGCCAACTATTGGAGCAGGTTGGACAGTTAATATAATAGCAACCAAATTTATTCAGTGGTTTATAGGTATATCACCAAAGTCTGGGGTATTTGATAATAATACCGTAGAGAAGGTTAAACAGTGGCAAGTAACAGCAGGTATCTGGAGTGCCTCTGGAGCAGATGGAGTTATTAGGGAAGTAGATTGGAATAAGATTTTAAAATAGCATTAGAGAGCTCAAAAGGCTCTCATTTATTTAATAATATAAGAAGATTAGGTTGTATTAATTTTCTTATATTATTAAATAAAAATTTCATTCCTAATAATATTACAATTTGTGAATCCTATATAAACAGCTCATATATACCAAGTAAGATTATTAAAATAGCAGATATGTTTTCGGAGTAATCAGATAACTTGCTGTGTGAAATTAAGCTGCCATAATGACATCCAAGTTTAATAAATAAGATGCTAAATAATAACGAGGATAAAGAAGTAATATAAATATTTAATCCCGTTATGCTTGCACCTATACCTAGGCCAATATTATTTATACAAAGAATAATTCCAAGAATAACCGCTTCCTTCAATTCAATTGTTTTAGAATCATTTTTATCTACTATCTCTGGATGTTGAATCATCTTATTGTAATCACTTATTTTTGAGTTGCTTTTAGATGTAAGTTCTTTACTTTCATTTGGTTTCCGGTTAAAAGCATTAAATAACATAAAAACTCCGAAAAACACTAATATTAAGCTTCCAGACATATTCGCATATTTAGGGACTATGAAACTGCACAGTAATTTACCAAATAACATAGCAATAACAGTACCTGCACAGGAAATAAATGCTACAAGTAAGTTGCTTATAAGGTTTATTTTAATTTTTTTAGCCCCATAACCTAGCCCTATAATAAAGTTATCACTACTTGAAGATAAAGCAAATAATAAAATTGATAGAATGTGCATTATAATTTCTCCAATTTAATTTATATGTAAATAATATATGATTATATTAATAATAGTGTTACTAATGAAAAAGTTGGCGAAGAGAAGTATTAAAAGAAAGTCAGTATCAACTATATACTATGGATAAGTTATTTATAAAGTAAACAATAAAGTAACAATTATGTAATAGTCCTGTAACAATTACCCTTTATAATTATAAGTATCCTAAGATATTAGATCTTAGAGAAAAATATAGCAGAATTCCCGAAATCCTTTATCAAGCACTAGTAGAAATACTGGCGCTTATTTTTTTACAAAAAAGATGTGAGTATGTGAATCAGAATTTGAAGAAAGGTCAGAAAGTAGTAAAAAGAATATTAACAAAATTCAGAAAAGTTAATATAATATTATTAAATAACAAGTCTTGTTAGCAGTTGATTTCAATTAAATCAATAGGCACCTTAAATCACATATTTCTATATAAAAATCCATTGGGTAAGGGTTTTATTAGGTATAAAGTAAATTGTGGAGGTGTATAAAATGACAGGCTTAACATTTAAAGAACAATCAGATAAAGATGAAAATATGGATCAATCAGTTGAAAAAGTAACCAGCGATAATGATACATCACCAGAAAGTGAGGCAGGAACTGTATTATTAGCTGTATCTGCAACTATTATCATGGGTATATTAATATTTCTGTTTATATAGAGCCTTGCAAAGGGCTCTTTTTATTAAATGAAGTAACTGTAAGAAAATACATACAAGAACAAGAAAAACAAGATTAAATGAAAGACAAATTAAGTGTTAAAGAGCATCAAGACCTTTTAATGGTAGCCTGTAGTAAATTTATCCATTAGTGAGTAGCAAAAGTAACAAAAGTAAAGTGGTTTGAACAAAGTGAAAACCAGCGCCTTTAGACGCTGGCTAGAAAAAGAGGCTTATAGCCTTAGACCAAGCAACCCCTTTTACAGGTGGCTATAACTTATTTATCAATATATTTTTTTTCACATCTTGGGTTTTCCCACCATCCAAATGCAACTACTACTTTATCAAGTTTTGAACTTGAGGACGTTATAATTAACATATAGTTTCCACCGGGAGGCTCTATAAATTTTCCATCTTCTTCACTTACTAATGTTGTATTTGGTGGTACTATTCTTTTATAGACATTAATTCCTTTTTCGGGAACCATAGTTGTAGATTTTATAAATAGAATATCTACCTTGTTTCTTGGAAGAGGTTTTAAAGCAGTATTTGTTGGAGAAACCTTAGTGGATATACGTCCTTTTTCAGGAAGATCAGTATTGAGCCATATTTCAGCAGTTAAATAGTCATTAGAGAAATTTGAAATAGTAAATACATTTGCATATAAGTTAATGCCAGAGTCACGTGGATTTACTAAACCAGCCCAGGCATTTGCTCCATTTCCTACGAGTAAAGTTTCTGTTTGACCTACAAAATATTTTCCTTGCTTTGATTCAAACAAAGAAATTGGAATATTAACTACCTTTTTTAATTTAGTATCTTTTCTATCCAGAATATAACTATTGTCCTCCTGTAACATAAATAACATCTCCTAAGAACTCTTTTATCATAGATAACAGTATAGCTTGTCTTCAATACATAATATTCAGTAAGAACTAAAATGTTTGTTAATTATATATAAAAAATGAGCAAAATACAGAAATGGTGGACTTGAAGATTTCAAGGAATAAAGTTATTAATAATACATAAACTCTTAGAAGATTGTATGAAAGGAGTTTATACTATATGAATAATTTTAGTCCAGATGATTTTGAAGAGATATTAGATCATATAAAGCATAATATAAATGACTTTGTTGATTGTAATGATATAAGGTCTATTGAAAGTAATTTTAATACTAAAGCAATGGTTTTTAATGGCAAAAAAAATAGAGATGGAACAGTTATAGTTGGAGAAGATAATGGGGTAATTGCAGTAGATATAAGTGTCACTGACAACGCTGTAAGAAGTTTTATATTAAAAGATAAGAGTGATACAGGTGGAATTGAAAATATAATAGGATGGTTTAAAGAAAATTATAAACTAGAAGAGAGTCTAAGATAAGGCTCTCTTTTAATTTTTATATAGTACTTCTCTAGAAGCTTACACTTAAGAATATTTATCTCTTTCTTAAAGTTTCTTATTTTTGGTAGGTATAAATTTACTAAATAACATCTATTTAAATACAAAATGTCAGGTGTAAAATAAAACATTGAATTATTAAAAAGTTTGTACTATAATTTCTAATGTTGTTTAAATTTGTAAGTATGGGGATGGAATTATGGAAAAAGAAATTGAAACACTAAGAAAAGAATTGAATCAGTTGGTGGAAGAGGCTAGTCATCTGTATTCAGAGGAAGTAGTAAAACTTAGCCAAGAATTGGACAGGCTTATATATAGATATTATGAAAAAACTTTGATAGCGTAGATATATATTAAAATATGAGTGAACATATGCTATGTATTATGAAAGAAGATATAAGTGTAATAAATTATGATTATTTGAAGATGATTCTAAGACTTTAATAATAATTATCGTATAATTGGTTATACTAATTATAACCCTTACTAGTACTGGAATTTTATTATAGTAACGACAAGATTTCTGTCCGATTTTCAAAGTGTTTTGTCTGATTTTGAGGTTGTGAGTTTGTATAAAAGCTGTTTTTTTGATATAATAAGCTATAGAGATGTTGGTAGAAATATAAATATACCAATATCTCTATTTATTTATTAAAAAGTTAAGATTGCGAGGATTATTAATGGGTAAATGGTTGTTTGTTACAGAAAAGCCCTCTGTAGCTATGGAATTTGTAAAATTACTAAATGTAAAAGGAATAAAAGCAGATGGATATATAGAATCGGATAAAGCAGTTTTTACTTGGTGTGTTGGACATTTGGTAACAATGAGTTATCCAGAGGCTTATGATGAAAACCTAAAAAGATGGTCCTTAAGCACGCTGCCATTTTTACCTAAAGAATATAAGTATGAAGTTATTCCTGCTGTAAAAAAGCAGTTTAACACAGTTGCCAATTTGCTTAAAAGAGAGGATATAGATAGAATCTATGTATGCACAGACTCAGGGAGAGAAGGAGAATATATATATAGATTGGTTGACAAGATAGTTGGAGTTGAGGGTAAGGAAAAGAAGAGAGTGTGGATTGATTCTCAGACAGAGGAAGAAATAAGGCGGGGAATTAGTGAGGCAAAGGATTTATCAGAATATGATTCCTTAGCCCATTCAGCTTTTTTGAGAGCTAAGGAAGATTATTTGGTTGGAATTAATTTTTCAAGGCTTTTAACCTTAATTTATGGTAAAACTATATCAAATTTTACCGGTGAGGACAGAGTAGTGATTGCAGTAGGTAGGGTTATGAGCTGCGTACTTGGCATGATTGTTGAGAGGGAAAGAGAAATTAGAGGTTTTGTTAAGACTCCCTTTTATAAAGTAATAGGGGAGTTTAATGTAGGAGATAATGAATTAGAACTTACTTATGACGGTGAATGGAAGGCAGTGGAAGGCTCCGAATATTTCCAGTCACATTACTTATATAATGAAAGTGGTTTTAAAAGGAGAGAAGATGCGGAAAAATTAGTGGAAAAGTTTAGAGAGCTTTCGAAAAGTAGTAAAATAATTATAGATAAAATAACTAAAAATAAGGAAATAAAAAAAGCACCTCTTTTATTTAACTTAGCAGAACTGCAAAATGAGTGTTCGAAAAAATTTAAAATCAGCCCAGAGGAGACCTTAAATAAGGTTCAGTCATTATATGAAAAGAAAATGCTTACATATCCAAGAACCGATGCCAGAGTTCTATCTAAGGCTGTATCAAAGGAAATAGGAAAAAATATAAGAAAATTAACTTCATATAAAGGAGACAGTGATGTAGGGGCTATAGCAGAAACTATAGTTAACAACAATTGGTTTAAGGATTTAGAAAAGACAAAGTATGTAGATGACAGTAAAATAACAGACCACTACGCCATAATACCTACAGGAGAAGGTCTTCAAAGTTATGAAAAACTTAATGATTTAGAAAAAAAAATATATAATTTAGTAGTGAGACGTTTTTTATCCATATTTTATCCTCCAGCAAAATACAATAAAATTGAGGTTGTGACTAAGGTTGGAAATGAGAGTTTTTTCACATCTGATAAAGTCTGTGTAGAAAGAGGATATTTAGATGTTTTAAACTGGGAAAAAGACTCAAAAGAAAATAAGAAGGTAGAATTTCTAAACAAATTAAGAAAAGGACAGGTAGTAGATTTAAATAATTTGACCATAAAAAATGGTGAAACTACACCGCCTAAAAGATACACTGGCGGTTCAATTATAATTGCCATGGAGAATGCAGGAAAGCTTATAGAAGATGAGGAATTGAGAGAGCAGATTAAAGGTGCAGGAATAGGAACCTCTGCAACAAGGGCGGAAATTCTTAAAAAGCTTGAAAAGATTCAGTACATAGCTTCTAATAAGAAGACACAGATAATAACTCCTACTACCAAAGGTGAAATGATATATGAAGTTATAAAGGCTTCTATTCCTACTTTACTGAATCCGACGCTAACGGCAAGTTGGGAAAAGGGACTTAAAATGGTTTATCAAAGAGAAATAACGCCGGAAATCTTTATGGATAAATTAGAAAATTACACTAGGACCAATATTCACAAAGTGCTAAGTAATAATAAAGTAGTTAATGGAGAAAATTTATTTTCGGAGGTTATTGAAAGTAAAAACATTACTATAGCTGAAAAGGCAATAGAAGATGTACTAGGTATTTGTCCTATTTGCAGCAAAGGACAGATAGTAAAGAATAAAAAGGGATATGGTTGTACTAATTGGAGTAATGGCTGCAAGTTTTTTGTAAGTGAGATTTGCGGTAAAAAAATATCCACAGTACAAATTAAAAAGATAATAGAGAGGGGCAGGACTGATATCATAAAAGGCTTTAAATCAAAAAAAGGCACAGATTTTGATGCAGCACTTATCTTAAAAGAAGGTAAAATACAATTTGATTTTTCTAAATAGGGTAAAATCCAGTTTGCTATAAAGCTACTGGATTTATTTTGTTATCATTTTTACACTATAGTCTCCTTGATATATTTTATTTCTATATTTATTGTATAAGTTAAAATATCCATCAAATAATAAAGAAAGTTAGTAATTTTAAAGCTTACCAATATTTTTGTTAACATAAGTAAAATCTAATAAGACAATACTGATGGGAGTGATAGATACGTTTGGCTATAAAAATATGGGATATAAGGTAGCGGTTGTTTGGTTACTTTCTTTTATTACTGTATGGATTGTTTTTGAAAATATAATTCCTAGAGATAGTATTCTTTTGCAGCTAAATAAAATAGAAGAAAGCATTCAAGATAGAAATTGGAATGAGGCAAAGGCGGAGATGAATATACTGAAAGATACTTATAAAAAAAATAGGCTATTTGTTCAAATGAACAATGCAACAGAAATATTTACAACCTTTGAACATACTTTAGGACAGCTAGAAATCACAGTAAAACATGAACAGGAGGCCGCCATTGAATATGTAGGAGCACTGAAAGAAACTCTAAACTTGGTTATGAAACCCTTTAGTGGCCCATAAGAACTTCAAAGTGGTTTAGCAAAAATATTCGGTTAAAGGAGGAAAGTTACGTTTTAGTTTAGTTTTCGTAACTATAAAGAATTATGAAGGATGTCTTAGCTTACTCTATAAGAGTTATACTAGTTTATTTTTTCACATATTTATGCTCTAGAATATTGACTAAGAAAGCTATATCTGAAATGACTGCTTATGAAGTAGCTGGTGTTATGATATTGGCAAATGTTGCTGCGGAACCCTTGGTAGATAAGGTAGTGTTAAAATCAGTTTTTGGCTCAGGAGTTCTAGTGTTGCTTATGTCAATAACTTCTCGTTTGGCTATGATAAATAGACTTACACCAGTTCTAGAGCATACAGCTACAATAGTAATTAAAAATGGACAGATTGATAAGGCAGCTTTAAATAGGTTAAGTCTAAGTTTAAACCAATTGGAGGGCCTTTTAAGAGAAAAGGGCTTTGATAAAGTTTCAGAGGTAGAAACTGCTATTATAGAACCTCAAGGAACCCTATCTGCATTTCCTAAGGAACAAAACAGACCAGTTCAATTAAAAGATTTGAATATAGAGAGTTCTACAAAAAGTTTAACTATACCACTAGTGATGGATGGCAGTATAATTATGCCTAACTTAAAACATATTGGCCGTTCTAAGGAATGGATAATTGGAGAAATGAAAAAGCAAGGGATAAATAATTATAAAGAAGAGGTATTTCTAGCAGAGTTAGATTCTTCATTAAACTTAAGTATTTTAAAAAAATAAAACCATTAGAATTAACCGGCTTGGCTTGCAATAATATTGATGCAAGTCTTTACTTTCTTGTAATAATAATTCATAGGTATATTGACATTTATCTCTAAGTATGCTATCATATAGCTTGTAAATTACGGGCTTATAGCTCAGCTGGTTAGAGCGCACGCCTGATAAGCGTGAGGTCGATGGTTCGAGTCCATTTAAGCCCACCAAATGATGGAAATACCAAGTAGTATCTATTACTTGGTATTTTTTTCGTTCTATTAGAGATATTAAAGAATTCCACAATTAAATAGGAGGCGTTTAAGTAATGTTTGGCTTTTTAAAAAAAGAATTTAAACTAGTTGCTCCAGTTTCAGGAAAGGTTATAGATTTGTCAGAGGTGCCAGACCCAGTTTTCTCACAAAAAATGGCTGGAGATGGGGTTGGAATTGACTCTACCAGTGATGTTGTAGTAGCGCCTGCTGATGGCGTTATATCTATAATATTTAAAACTAATCATGCTTTTGGTATGCTGCTAAACAATGGAGTAGAGTTACTAGTTCATATAGGAATTGATACAGTTGAGTTAGATGGAGCTGGTTTTGAAAGGTTAATACAAGAAGGAAGTAAAGTTAAAGCAGGAATGCCGGTTATAAAAATTGATAGGAATCTTATAAAAGATAAGGGATATTCACTAATTACACCTGTGCTGATAACTAATCCAGATAACTTAAAGGAACTGAAATATGATATTGATATGCTGGTTCAGGCTGGCAAGGAAGCAGTTGTGACTTATAAAACAAAATAGAAACCTGAAAAAATAAGTAAATATTATTCTATATGATAACTTATGGAGAAATACAGGCAGATAAACAAAGTTTTAAACTTAGTTATTAAATATGTTCATATATGTATGTAAGCAACATATATATTTCTTGATATTAACAATTTTAGCCGGAGGTATAAATGAATCTTATCCAGTATGTTGTCGCTGCATTAATAGTTGAGGCTTTATGGGAAACTACAAAGTTATTCTGGCAAAATGGAAAGTTTAGCTATGATAGGGTAGGCTCTGTAGCTTTTGGTGAACTTGTAGCTATTGGTGCTAATATAGACTTTATGAATTCCGTAGGACTACCTATCCATATACCTTATGTTGGAATGATACTTACAGGAATTTTAATATCAAGAGGATCAAATTTTATGCATGATCTTTTAGAAAATACTAATAGAATTTGTAGCAAAAATAAAGATTCATAGTGAAAAAAGTTCTAGAAACACTGCTAATAAACAGTATTTACCAGCAGTGTTTTTGTGCATGGGAAATTATGAAGTTAAGTCTTTAGAATACCTCTGTTTCCACACTTTGAAGAACAGCATCGGTGTTATCTTCTATAAAATTAATTACATTTTGCATTGTACTATCCGCATGTCTTTTATCATTGCTAACACAGGCTATACCTATAACTATGGATTGATGTAAATTCTGATTTTCTATTTCAGCAATAGATACATTAAATTTGTGCTTCACTTTATCAATAATGCTTTTAACTACCATTCTTTTTTCCTTTAAAGAATGAACCCAACCTGCAAATAAATTAATTTTTGCTGTGCCAATTATCAAAACAATCACTTCCTTACAAATAGTATATGCCAATTCCACTAAGTATAAAATAGAATTTCCGGGAAAATATAATACTTGTAAAAGTATTGGTGCTAAATTGAGGTGAAGAAATGCTTAGAATATTTACAGACTTACCAGCAACCCTTATTTCCTCTATATCTATTTTACTTGGTGCAATAGTGGGAGGAATATTCAGCTGGATTATAACTAAGAAATCTACGGATAAAACTATTGAAGTTCAAAATAAGATAGTGGAAGATAATAGAAAATATGCAGAAGATACTAGAATGAGAAGAAGCAGAGAATATGCAAATATTATAAGGCTAGATATTTGTACTGCTTTATTTAGTAGTGCAAGAGTTTTACAGAGCTTTAAAAACAACGGGGAGGTAGAGTTGTATCCTGTTCCAATGGATAGGGAATACTCTAGCGGTGTAGCCTATCTGAAAAATGGTTTCAAGTTAAAGGAATTAAGTTACATATATCAGCTCTATGGGCTTATAGAAAAGCTAAATAGAGACACAAATAATTTTAACTACTTTGATAATAAAAATTATGATTTAATAAAAATGGATTGTCAAATGTTCCTAAAAAAGCTCTATGGAGACAACTGGAAAAAAATATTAGATGTAAATATAGATGACACCTGTTATGAAGATTTATATGATAATGATGCAATTAAAGAAGGATATAGACAGGTGCTAAAAAAGTTGGATAAAATTTGTAATATAGACTGATAATGGGCAGATGATTGTTGTCAACTGCCCATTAGAAAAGTGTATTAGTTAATACTCTTTTTTATCATTATCACTCTTTTTAACTTTTTTATCATCCTCATAGTGCTTACTTTCTGATTGATTATTTTTTTCTTTTTTATGAGAATCTTCGTATTTATCATCATCGCTAGCTTTATTATAATTATTTTTATTTTTTGAATTATCTTTGTAGTAGCTGTCATCCTTTAAGTTTTTTGAAGAGGGATTAGTGCTATTATTTTTCTTATTACCATTATTATTAGAATTATTTCCTTTACTTTTACCGGCGGCATTATTTTCACCTAAATCTGCAGATCCATTAGACCCACTTTTATCCCCATTATTATTAATCATATTATTATTTAGGCTATCTTTACCTGGCTTAGTATCCTTGTTATCAGTAGAGGATGGATTATCATTTGTTTTATTAGAAGAATTATTAAAAATATTAGTGCCATTAATATCTATACTTGTATTTAGATTATCTCTTTTCACTTCTTTTTGGAAAGAAGAAAGTTTCATATCTTTTCCAGATATATTTATAGTAATAACTTTATTGTCTTTTTTATAATTATCGTTTATAAAATTGTCTTTTTTAGCTTGCTCCAAAATGTTTGTTAACGCATCGTCTACAGCTTTATTCTTAACAGAGATTTCCTTAAGTAGTTTATTACCATCTTCATTTAATGGACTAACATAAATCACCCTATTCCAGAGATTTGATTTAAGTTCCATTGATGGGTTTATACTTACTGTGACCGTAGACACAGGCTTGTAGTAAGTATATGCGGTGCCGCCGCTTAAAAATATTACTAGTGCTAAACAGGCTGCAGAGGTGTATCTTAGTAAATTATTATTCATAAAAACATTTTGTACAGGAAGACCGCTATACTGAGAGCCTATAGAAGGAACAGGCTTACTTTTATCTACTTTTACCTTCGTAAATTCACCAGTAGAGGTCATTAAATAAGCGATATTTTTTTTGATTTCCATTACAATTCCAGTTGTATTATCCATTATAAACACCTACTTTTATATTTAAATAAGACCTTAGATAAATGTATTCTTTATTTGAAAAAATTAAAATTAAAGTTAAGATGTATCTCCTCCATTTCTCTATAAATTTTCTATTTGCTCCAGCTAAAATGCATATTTCTTTAACAGGCAACTTTTTAGAACTTTTGATATATTCCAGTATAGAAGCTTCATCTGAGCAGGCTAAGCATAGATTTAGCAGTTTATCCTTTGTGTCCTTATGACTAGGAGATGATTTTACCAAATCCTCAAAGGAAAGCTTGTATCTCTTCAACTCATTAGAAAAAGCAATTATTTCCTCACTTCTTCGCAAATTTTCTTGTTCAATTTCATAATTAGTCAAGGAATCTTTATCATATATGTATTCTGTATCCTCATCCTCAGAGTTAAAAATCAAATATGGGTTGTTAGAACTTTTTCTGAAATAGTCTATAAGAGCATTTTTTATTAAAACCTTAGCATAGCTAAGAAAGTTACCTTTATTTTCTACATATGTATCACAGGCATTGTTAAAAGCTATTAGTGCAATACTAAGTTCATCATCATTTTCCCACTGAAGAGTTCTTTTACAGATTGATGCAGTAGTATTATATATAAACTTTTTATTTCTTTCTATAAAATCATTTCTGTTATCAATTAATTGTCCATTCAGGTTCATTTGATCACCTCATTCATAAATACGAGAAACATAGTTAATTTAAAGGGGTATATAAATTATATATATTTTTTCGTTAACATTAATGAAAAGTTTATTTACACTTAATAATAACTTAAAAAGTTTTTGAAAGTACCCCCTAAAATGTAGGAAGCTTAACCGTAAATATCTATGACAAGAATATAAAAGAATCTTAAGGAGGAATTTACATGAAAAAGTTAATATTATTTATTACAGCATTAACAGTATCTTTAAATATTACGGGGAAGGTACTAGCTGATGGAAGTGTTGAAACTTTAAAAGAACAGGCAGGAGTAACTCCCGATAGTACAATTTTATACCCAATAGATAAAGCCATAGATAACATAAAGATAAATCTAAGTACTGGAGAAAATAAGGCAGAGGTATTGATAGAAGTTGCAGAGGAAAGACTAGGAGAAAGTGAAGTAATGGCTGAGAAAGAAAAAACAGATCTTTCCAATGAAGCTATTAATGACTATAACAATAAGATGAATGATGCTGTTGACAAGGTTCAGGAAACGGTAGAAAAAACCACTGTAGATAAGGAACAAGATAGTGAAAAGCTAGATAAATTAAAGAATTTAGAAGAAAAAATAAGTGAAAGACAGGAAAAATCTATAGAAGTACTTAAAAATTTGCAAAGTAAGCTTCCTGATAAGGCAAAGGAAACTATAGCTCTAGTTATAGAGATGCAAACTGCTAAGAAAGAGGCTATAATAGCAGTTGCAAAAGAAAGACAAGCTTTAATAGAGGAGAAAAAAGCAGTAAAAGAAGCAGAAAAGAAGTTGGAAGAGATTAAAAAATCAGGCAATGCAGAGGAGATAAAAATAGCTGAAAACACATTAAAAGAAAAACAAGAAGCATTGACAGCGCAAAAAGAGAAATTTTCTAAGATAGTAGCAGAGAAGAAAGAGGTAATGAAAGGCGGAGTAGGTCAGCTAAAGAAACAACTTAAAGCAGAAGTTAAAAATGGAACTATAACTAAAGAAGAAGGTAAAGAAGCAGTAAAAGCTGCAGAGAGCATTAAAGAGGATAGCAAAGTTTTAACCAATGAACAATTAAAGGCAAGTAACAGTGAAGCAAGCAAAGATAGTTCTAAAACTTTGAACAGTACTGGGAATAGTTCTACTGCTCCAAAAGCTGTAAATAATACAGGAAGCGTTGAAATAAATGTTAAAGTAGAAAAGGAACATAAGGATGAAAAAAAAGATAAAAAAGAAAAAATAAAGGAAAACAAGAAAGAGAATAAGGACAAAGATAAAGAAAAAAATGAAGACTAAGAATAGGTATTATACGTAACAAAAGTTTGAAGCACTGAACACCGGTGTGTTAAGCAGTATGCCTCTACCTACACACCTATTTTTAGTGCTTTCAAAATTTTGTTATGTGAATAATACAGTCAATAAAAATATGCGGAGCATGTGTAAATGATATTTGTGTAATTATAAGAGTATAAAACATTCCTTGGAATGATAATAAATTAATATAATAAAATAATTTATACAGTGGAGAATTTTGAAAAGGGGCTGGTAAAAGTCTTACGACATAAGGACCTACCAGTCCTTTATATAAGCACATATATTTAATATTTATATTACGATGAAGTGAAGACTTGAGTCAGATGGGGTTTCAACCCCTCTGATTCTTAGTGGAACGAATCCAGGGACGTAGCCGCTCGTAACGTACACTTTGGAGAAGATGGGAGTATTAGAGCGGGTAGTCATCGGATAAAAAAGCAACTTAGAATAAGAATTAAAACTTTGTAGCCTGTGTGTTGGTAGATGTGAGAGCTAACAGAGCACTACATAACTGCCTACATGCACAGGCTGCCAAGTCTAATTGCTAAGTTCCCTTTGTGTCGCATAATACTTATATAAACTGTCTTAATCCTCTACTAAGTAGAATAGATTGTCCTATTTTTTAGTAGGATTCTGCTATGCCTTCTAAAACCTCAGCACTGGCAGATAGTTCTTGAATCAAGGCATTTATCTCCTGGAAAGAGGATGCTTGTTTATTAAAGGTATTATTAATTTCATTTATACTATCAGATATGCTTAAAACAGAACTTTGAATTCTTTTTAAAACCTCATCTATTTTTTTTATAGATTCACTACTTGAGGTAGAAAGTTTCCTTATTTCTTTTGCTACCACGTTAAAGCCTTTTCCCATATCACCAGCTCTCGCAGCTTCTATTGAAGCGTTTAAACCTAAAAGATTTGTCTGCCTAGCCACATTTCTTACAAAGTTTAGTATCTCATCTGTATTTTGCACCTCTTCATTAGTATCTAAAATATTTTGTGTTATTGCATAATTGGCATCAGCGATAGTCTGTACGCCTAAAGATAGTTCGTTTGTACTCTCGCTAATTTGCTGCAGTGCAGAAGATAGAGTTTTTGAGAGATTAGAGACTTGGTATTGTCTATTTAGGTTTTTACAAAGGGATACACAGCCTACAACTTTATCATTGTCATCTAGAGCAGGAATGGATATAGATTGGATTTCCATACCAAAGATATCCTGAGGTATCCTTTTTATAACTACCCTTTTTGTTTTTATAGCTTCTTGGTCTCCTCCATCTTTGCTTATTAAATCTCCAGCTTTTACGTCTAAATTCAATTTTTCATTGCCATAAATGTCTAAGTATTTTTCAGTATCTGCAATAGATAGAAGAATATCTTCACTAAAGAAGTGCTGGAAAAAAGGAATCAGTATGCCATAAGCGTTTAAAAATTCATTTCCGTAATCTTTTCTATTATTTATCTTATTCATAATTACCTCCTGGTACAATCTAAAAAAATGTTAACTAGATATTCTTCTAGTATAAAGGTTAAAGTACTTCATTTTTTAAGGAGCCTATGCCTTCAATATAGCAGTGGACCTGATCTCCAGAATTTATATATTTAGGAGGAGTAAATCCCATGCCTACGCCAGCTGGAGTTCCTGTGGCGATTACATCGCCAGGTTTTAAGGTTATACCTTTTGAAAAGTCGCTTATTATGTATGGTATATCGAAGATAAATTCTCTTGTATTAGAATTTTGCCTTAACTCACCATTAACAAAGCATTTGATATCTAACTCTAAAGGAAGCCTTAGTTCATCTTTGGAAACTATCCAAGGTCCCATAGGGCATGTCCCATTAAAACTCTTTCCTTTAAACCATTGACTATGTTTCCATTGAGAATCTCTTACAGAAATATCGTTTAAAATGGTGTACCCAAATATATAATCTTCTACTTTATCCATAGGTATATTCTTACCTTCTTTACCGATTATAATTGCCAGTTCTACTTCATAGTCTAGCTTCTCCGTTAAGCCCTTGTGAGACGGTATATTTGAATTATGTCCAACACATCTATCTACAAGCTTGGAAAAGTATATGGGAAACTCAGGAATATCTCCTTCTTTTTCTACTGCCTTAGCAACTTCTTTTACATGATCCTTATAGTTTTTACCAAGGCATATAATTCCCCTTGGAGGATTTGGAATAGGCGACTCTAAAATAATACTGTCTAGTGATATTCTTTGTAACTTACTTTTCATAGTATTAATTTTATTTTCTATTTCACTATTAAAATTAGCTATAAGCTCCATCATTGATAAACCAGGAAATAATTCCTTTAAACATAAAATTGAATTTTCCCCATCTAAAATAATGCCTATTTGTTCACAATCTTGGTAAACAAAAGTAGCAAAACGCATAGAATCTCCCCCTTATAACAAAAATTTAAAATATTTTAACATATTAATTATAACATATCAAATGAATTTTAAAGTGATAAGTTTCAAAATTGTGGAATTAATTACTACAAGTGCTAAATAACTGTTAAAACAAGTATAAAGAAACAGAACCTATTCCCAAATTTTAAAGTCCACCAGATTTTTACTAGTGGACTTTTTGATGTATTTTCATTTTTAATTTTTACCGGTGAAGGTAAGGAATAATAGTACTAAATTTAAAGAGATTATTATAGAAGTTATAATCCAACCTATAACCTTAGTAGAAGGTCTGTTTACCATTTCTCCCATAATATCTTTTTTACTGCTTATAATCATAAGAGGAATAACTGCTGCCGGAAGTGCAAAGCTTAAAATAACTTGACTTGAAACTAAGGCCTTCATTGGGTTTACCCCAAGTAATATTATAATCATACCAGGAGCCATTGTTATTATTCTCTTTAGGTTAGTATTGATTTTCAAGTTAACAAAGCCATCCATAAGACTTTCTCCAGCCATAGCACCTACCGCAGAAGAGGATAGCCCAGAAGCCAGCAGAGCAATGCCAAAGGCACCACTAGATAAACTTCCAAGGAGGGGTTGTAGGGATTTATGGGCTTGCTCTATTGAATCTACAGCAATTCCTTGACTAAAGAAAACTGCAGCGGATACGATTACCATAGCAGAGTTTACTAGAAAAGCTATATTCATAGCTATAGTTATATCTATTTTTTCCATTTTCAAGTGTCTTGCTTTTTCTTCTTTTGTGGAATTTTTATTCCTAGATTGGACTAACGCGGAATGAAGATAGATTACATGAGGCATAACTGTGGCTCCTAGCATTCCCACTGCTACATAAAGAGCATTGCTATTTGGAAGTGAAGGGACTAGAGCATGAAGAGCTACAGATGTCCACTTTGGATCTGCCAAAATAACTTCAAAACCATAGGCGATACATATTACTGACACTAATACAGTGATTACAAGTTCCACAGCTCTCTGTCCATATTTTTGAAGGTTAACTATAATAAAAGTTAATATTACAGTAATAACGCCGGCATAAGTAAGTGGTATTCTAAAGAGAAGATATAGGCCTAAAGAAGCTCCTAAAAATTCTGCTAAGGTTGTAGCCATAGCTGTAATACAAGCTATTGTCCATAAAAACCAGTTAACTTTTTTTGAAAATATTTTTCCGCACATTTGAGATAGATTGAAGCCAGTAGCAATGCCTAGCTTAGCGGAAAGAGTTTGGAGAAAAATTGCCATCAGGTTACTCCATAATATTACCCAAATTAAATTATAATTAAATACGGATCCGCCGGTTATATTGGTAGCAAAGTTTCCAGGATCTACATATGCAACACTGACTATAAAAGCAGGGCCTAAATACTTAAGAACTCCTTTAACTTTAGTTGTCAAGTCCCATCTATATTTAGATTTAGTTAGTGTTAAATCTTTAAACTCTGTTTCTGGATACATAATAGTTCCTCCTGATTTATATTATCTTAGTTTATTTTAAAATCATTAATGCTAAGTAACATTTTTAGCCTATACTAACTTTCCTAATTTACAATATGAATAATACTGAAAAAAAGTGATTAATAAGTTCTACTTTTAATATTTATTTCATATAATTGATGTAGGGTATAAGTTGCATGTAATTCCATAAGGCAGGTGATTCTATGGCTGATGAAGATTTTTTTACTTTTAGTGAGTATATGAAAAAAGAATATGACACTTTAACGGCATCTATGGAGGATTATTTGGAAATGATCTACAGGCTTTCGGAACAGATAGGCTTTACTCGTATACATGATTTAGCTAAGTCTCTAAATGTTCAACCACCATCTGCAACAAAGATGGTTCAAAAATTAGCTGAATTAAAGTTTGTAAAGTACGAGAAATATGGCATAATAATTCTTACGGAAGATGGGAAAAGTATGGGTAAATACTTATTAAAAAGACATAACATCATTGAAGGTTTTTTCAAGGTGCTTGGAATATCAGACGGAATTCTAGAGCAAACGGAAAAATTGGAACATACTATAAGCAACGAAACTGTGGAGTATTTAGAGGATTTTATTAGCTTTATACAGGAGAATCCTGAAGTAATAAGCGATTTCGATTTATTCAGAAAAGAGAAAAGAAAAGATGAACAGTAGACAATAAGATGTAACACATAGATATACTTTGTGTTGCATTTTATTTTTATGAAAAATAAAAGCTCCTTTTAAAGTTTACAATTTATTAATACTCCTTAAGGTGATATTTAATACCATTTAATTTGGTTTTATGATATAATAATTACATAAACATATTTAAGGAAAAGAGGTTTAAATTATGGATTTTGTAAATAAGAATTTTTCAGGAGCATTTAAGATAGTTTTTGGAATATTAGCTATATTTGTCCTTATAAGAATTATTCCACTGCTTGTTGTGGCTGGTATAGCAATATGGGGAGGAGCTAAAGGTATTAAGTACTTTAAAAGTTGGAAAAATAGAAAAATAAATAAAAAAGAAAAGACAGTAGATTATGTGAATGTGGAGAAAGAATTCTTTGACTTAAGTGATAAGAAAATAGTAGATGTAGATTATGAAGAGCTAAAATAGAGTTAAACTTAATTGAAAAACATATCCTTATCTGACTTGCCTTATTAGTTGTAATAAGGCAAGTTTAATTTTTAAGACCCTATTAAAGAGTTACAGCTACATCCTTAAGTAGCTTTCTAATTTCCAAGTGCTGAGGACAGACATCTTCACATTTTCCACAGGAAATGCAGCAAGAAGCTTTGGCTTGCTCAGGCATCACTCCATATATTTTTTTACAGCCTTCTAAATCGTCATACATAAAGGCTTGGTTGTATAAAGCGAAATTTCTAGGGATATTTACTCCAGCAGGGCAAGGCATACAGTATTCACAACCTGTACAGCCTACCTTCATAAGCTCCTTAAATTTCTTCTTCACTTTGTCCATAATTTCAACTTCTTTTTCAGTAAAGGAATTTGGAAGTGACTTTTCAGCTATTTTTATATTCTCATCTATTTGCTCAATAGAGTTCATACCGCTTAACACTACAGAAACTTCTGGGTGATTCCAAATCCAACTCAAAGCCCAGTCTACAGCACTTTTATTTATAGGTGAATCCTTTAAAAATTCTTCAACTTCCTGTGGCGGTTTTTTAGCTAAGGTTCCTCCTCTTAGAGGCTCCATTATAACTACAGCAAGACCTTTAGAAGCAGCACATAGAAGTCCTTCTTTTCCAGCTTGATAGGCTTCATCTAAAAAATTATATTGTATTTGACAGAAGTCCCAAGAGTATAAGTCTAGGATATGCTTAAACACATCTAACTTATCGTGAAAAGAAAAACCTACATGTTTTATTCTGCCATCCTTTAGGGCCTTGTCTAAAAAATTAAAAACTCCTAATTTCTTCATTTTATCAATACGTGATTTATCCAAAGCATGAAGCAGATAAAAATCTATGAAATCTGTCTGAAGTTTTGAAAGTTGTTCATCTAGATACTTGTCAAAATCCTCATATTTCTCCACTAACCAAACAGGCATTTTAGTAGCAAGCTGGACTTTTTCTCTATAGCCATCTTTTAGAGCTTTGCCTACTATAAGCTCGCTATTTCCACCATGATAAGGATAGGCGGTGTCTATATATGTTAGTCCTTTATCAATAGCATGTCTTATAAGTTTGATAGCTTCAGGTTCATTAATATTTGAATTATCTTCTTCTAACACAGGCAGTCTCATACACCCAAAACCTAGTGCTGATGGCTTAATATTGCAACTACCAAATTTCCTATATTGCATAAAGAAACCTCCCTTGTATATTTTTCTATTACATTATATACTAAAAATTATTAATAATAAATCCGTTATGCCTTAAACATTCTAGTAATTGCTATTCTTGTGGTATATAATGGTATATAGGATAAATGTGATTTTGAGAAATGGGGGATAAAAATGATCAAAACAGCAATTTTAACTATAAGTGACAAAGGATCCAAAGGTGAAAGAGAAGATGGTACAGGACCAGCATTAAAAAATGAACTGGATAAAGATGTATATTGTGTAGAGTATTATAAAATTATACCAGATGATTTAGATAAAATAGTGGAGGAGCTAATTTACCTTTGTGATGAATTAAAAGTAAACTTGATTTTAACCAATGGCGGTACAGGTTTTTCTATGAGAGATGTAACACCAGAGGCTACTATGAAGGTAATAAAAAAATATGTTCCAGGAATTGGAGAGGCAATGAGAAATGAGTCCTTAAAGGTAACTCCTAAAGCTATGCTTTCAAGGGCTGTTTCTGGAATTAGAAATGAAACTCTAATTGTTAACCTTCCGGGAAGCCCAAAAGGAGCAGTGGAAAATCTAAGAGTAATTCTACCAGCACTACCTCATGGTATAGATATATTGACTGGAAAAGCATCAGAGTGTGCTAGATAGTTAATAAAATCTAGATGAGAGAAGAATAAATGATTAATGACGCAATAGGTTTCCTTTCACAACATAAAGACATATTAAAGGTAGTTTGGATGTCTTTATTAGTATCTGTATCATCAACCTTTATAGCAGCTATCGTTGCATTAATATGTGCGGTTCCAACAGCATTAAAGAATTTTAGAGGCAAAAAGGTGATTCTTAGAATAACCAATACATTGATGAGCCTGCCGCCAGTACTTATGGGATTGATAGTTTACTTAATGTTATCAAAAGAAGGTCCTCTAGGTAATCTAGAGCTTCTATTTACACCTTTGGCAATGATAATATCACAGACCCTTTTAGTGCTGCCTATAATATTTGGAATTGCTGTAACATCATTATCGAAAAATGTTGGGGAAATTCAGGCTACCTGCATTTCTTTAGGTGCAGGCAAAAGGGATACCTATATAACTATAATAAAGGAAACTAAGACTCAAATGCTTTCCTCCATTACTGCAGGATTTGGACGAGCTATATCAGAGGTAGGTGCAGTAATGATGGTTGGGGGCAATATTCAGGGTGAGACTAGGGTTATGACTACTTATATAGCACTGGAAACTGGAAAAGGTAATTTTCAAGAATCTATAACTATAGGAATTATACTACTAGCTGTTTCATTTATTGTAAATTATTTTTTGCATAGATTTCAGGAAGCGAGATAGTAAAAAATTCTTTATTTTAGCTTTGGAGGGTAAAATGCAGGTTCATATAAAGGGAGCGTTTAAAGAATATGATGGAAGAAAAGTTTTAGGTATAGATGAATTAAGCTTTTTAGGCGGAAAAGTGTATGTAGTACTAGGTCTTAATGGCAGTGGAAAAAGTACGCTATTAAACTGTATTGCTGGTATTAATACCTTAGACAGAGGAAGTATTCTTTATAATGGGGAGTCAAGAATAAATAGTATAAGGAAAAATATTTCAATAGTGACTCAAAGTCCTTATTTGTTTAACAGCA
Organism: Clostridium tanneri; assembly: GCF_033659955.1. Lineage (NCBI taxonomy): Bacteria > Bacillati > Bacillota > Clostridia > Eubacteriales > Clostridiaceae > Clostridium > Clostridium tanneri. The sequence goes on along the minus strand of NZ_JARUJP010000018.1, from coordinate 17,530 downwards.
CTGTGCTTGAAAATATAATAAGCGGCTTAAAGTATAGAAAGATAAATAAAGAGGATATTCACTTTAGAGTGAAGAAATATATGAATTATTTTCACATTGATAAACTATTTTCCAAAAATGTAAGAAACATATCTGGAGGAGAAGCTGCAAAAACTGCTATAATAAGAGCAGCTGTTTTAGAAACAGAACTTTCGATTTTAGATGAGCCTACTGCTGCAATGGATGTGGAAAGTACTTTAGAGGCTGAAAAGCTAATCAAAGATATGACGTCGAATAATAGAACTGTAATCATGGTCACTCACGATATGTATCAAGCTGAAAGAATTGCAGATTATGTAATATTTATGGATAAAGGAAAAGTAATTGAAAGCGGCAGTAAAACCAAAGTCTTTAAGAATCCAGAACATCCACTGGTAAAAACGGTGTTGAATAGGGGGAATTAGTATTGGAATTTACTCATATAAATGAACAAGGAAGAGCCAAGATGGTAGATGTTAGTAAAAAAGAGGACACGGAAAGAGAAGCAGTAGCCATAGGATCTATACACATGAAAAGAGAAACAATTGAGAGAATTATGGAAGGAACCATTAAAAAAGGAGATGTTCTTTCTGTGGCTCAGGTGGGAGGTATAATGGGTGCTAAGAGTACACCAAATATTATTCCTATGTGCCACCCAATAAATATTTCAGGCTGTGATATTGCCTTTAAAATAGATTTAGAAGGCTTGAAGATAGATATAGAAGCAAAAACCAAAACTGTAGGGAAAACAGGAATAGAAATGGAGGCGCTAACAGCAGTGTCCGTAGCAGCCCTTACTATCTACGATATGTGCAAGGCTGTAGATAGAGAAATGACTATATCAAATATCATGTTAGTAAAGAAAAGTGGGGGGAAATCTGGAGACTTTCAAAGGAATGTAGACAGATAATCTCCAAAATTAGATACTATCTATATAAAAGAAATGGAGGGTTAATATGGCTAGAGTTTTAGCAGTTAACATTAGTGAGAAAAAAGGAGTAATAAAACATCCAATTGAGAAGGGGTATTTTAGGGAAAATCATGGATTAGAAGGAGATGCCCACTCTGGCGAGTGGCATAGACAAGTTAGTCTTCTTGCTCAGGAGAGTATAGATAAGATGAAGGCTAAAGGTGTAGAAGGGCTTTGCAGTGGAAAATTTGCAGAAAACCTAACAACGGAGGGGATTATATTATATGAGCTTCCTGTTGGAACTAAGTTTAAAGTTGGGGAAGTACTAATGGAGGTAACACAAATAGGAAAAGAGTGTCATCAGGGCTGTGCAATCCGCAGTCAAGTAGGAGACTGTATTATGCCTAGAGAAGGTATATTTGCTAAGGTACTACAGGGTGGTTGGATCAAGCCAGAGGATGAAATTGTCATAGAATAACTTTTATATAAGCATTTATTTATAAACAATTTTGATGTAGCCGTCTTTTTAGTGTTTAAGTATTAAATCTAAAAAGGTAAAGTACATTTCAGATTCTTTATAGATAAATGCTTTTTAATTTAAAATTTGGTTTAATTAAAATAAAGGAAAGTATGTATTTTACGATAATATACTTATAGTATAAATAATTGAAGTGTTTTGGCTGGCGATTTTTTGCAATAAGGATTACTTCAAGAATAATTTTAAATGCATAAATAGTAACATAGTTATCAATAAAGGAGGGAAGTGACATTATGCGTTATGTTCCTACTTTTTGCTTGCACGAGGGAATGAAGCTTGGAAGGAATATCTACTCCAGTGATGGAATTGTGCTGCTTGCAAAGGATGTAATATTAAATAACGAATATATACAGGGACTTGTGAAGGTAGGTGTTAATGGGGTATATATTGAGGATACAGTATCCCATGATATAATAGTTAAAAATGTAATATCAGATGAACTAAGAATTCATGCAGTAAAATCAATGAAAAATCTATATAATCAGCCAGGAGATATTGCTAAAACTTTAAACACTGTCGAATACTTGGCTAAAAGTATAATTTTAGAAATAGTAAATAACAAGAGTATAATGATAAATATGGTAGACATTAAAACCTTTGATGATTATATATACAGTCATTCTGTAAACGTGGCAGTGTTGTCTTCTGTTATCGGTATTGCTATGCATCTTGATAATAGAAAGATTGAAAAATTAGTAGCATCTGCACTTCTTCACGATATTGGAAAGGTATTTATACCTATAAGTTTACTGAATAAAGAAGAACAACTTACCAAAGAAGAGGAAACTTTAATACACAGTCACGCAGAAAAAGGATATAGATATATAAAACAGCATTATAATATACCAGTAACTACCTACGTGGGAATCCTTCAACACCATGAGCGTTTTGATGGTAAAGGATACCCTGATGGGAAAAAGGGAGAAGATATATCCCAGTTTGGAAGAATAATATGTCTTTGCGATGCTTACGATAATCTTATTAGTGAAAAGGCCGATAAAAAAGCTTATATTCCCTCTGATGCTATTGAATATATAATGGCAAATAACGGACTAATTTTTGATCCGAAACTAGTTAAAGTATTCCTTAGAAGGGTTGCACCCTATCCTTTAGGTTCAATATTAAGGCTTAGCAATGGAGAAAAGGTTATAGTAATTGAAAATAATGAGCATTGTTCTACACGTCCAAAGGTGAGAAATTTGGAAAATAACAAGATCTACGATTTGACTTACGATACCAATTTAAAAAATATTACTATTATTGCTGTAGAAAATAGCTAAAAGATTTTTTCTTTTTTAATAAATAAAAGAGCATCCCGCTGTTAGAATGCTGCGGGATGCTCTTTTTATACAAATAATTATCGTTCAGTGTTAAAGTTATTTTTAAAAAGTATTTAGTATTGCTTTATGTTTTACCCTTAGATTTTTACCTCTAATAGATCCAGGATAAACATAACTAAAGGAATACCTATTAAAAGTCCCCAAACTCCCATAAAATGTTCTGATGCTATAAGTATTACAAAGGTAAAGAATATAGGAAGCTCAACCTTTGCAGACATAAGCTTTGGATTCAATACGTAACTTTCAAAGGCATGAATCACCGCAACTAACACTAAAACATAAAAAACTTTAGTAAGACCGCCAATTTTGAATGCAATTAGTGTAAGGGGGATAAGTGAAACTATCACTCCTGCTACCGGAATCAGGCTCAGTATGAATATCATAAATCCTAAAGTAATTAACTGAGGGAATTTAAGAATATAAAGCATTACTACGGATATAATGGTATTTACAAAAGCTATAACAATTTGAGCCTGAATTACCTTTCCAAAAGAATTTAAAAAATTATGACCAAAGTATGCGAAGTATTTGTATACTCCGGATATTTTACTAGTTTTAAACTTTTCCAAAAAGTTTAGTATCTTTTTCTTCTCCAACATAAAAAATAAGCTTAGCATAATAGCAATAAAAAGATTTATGCTCCATTTTCCTATATCTGTGGCTAATTGAACAGTAAAATTAAAACCTGACTTTAAGTAACTCTGTAAATCAATTTGTTGGAACATAGCCATTAGGTATCTTTGTATTACATCAGTGTCTGGATCTGCGGAGAAATCAAAGTCTGCAGCTTGGTTTATTATAAATCTACTTTGAGTTACAAGCACCGGTATATACTTAACTATTAATAAAACTATAGAGGCAAATAAAAGTGCATATAGAACCACTGTGATAAGCTTTTCTTTTACTACTGTTATCTTTTTTAACTGTCTTACAACTAAGCCATGAAGACTGTTCATAAGAAAAGTAAGTAAGAATGTCAATAAAAATAGATCAATTAATGATTTAGCAGCATAAAAGCACAAAATAATGACGATAAAAAACAAAACTCTTTTAGTGGATTCCCTGGAAAAAAAATCTTTTAAAAAACTCATAAAACTTCTCCTTAAGTTTGCTAGAAAATTTTGCTGTAATTACGCAACGTACAATTTATTATAAAAACTATGAACACAACTTTTCAAGTACTATTTGACAAAAAAACGTATATTAACTAAAAGTTCAAAATTTCTGCGGAGTATTTTAGACATTTCCTGTTTATAAGCTATGGATAAAATAGAATCCTTGAATTTTCAGTGTATTAAAATGTAAATGTTATTTTATGTTAGTATATAGATTATAATTATACCCAATGTAATATAATTTAATGCTAGTTTTTACCATATGTGAATTTAATAGCTAAATTTTGCTAAATAAATATAGGGTTTCATTAGAAACCCTATATTTCATGCATTACTACTATTCCAATAAGTCCAGGACCGGTATGAACACCAGCTACAGGACTTATGTCTCCGAAGCCTAAGTAGGTTACATTTGGATTCTTAGAAAAGAATTCATAAATTTTGGTTCCTTCCTCTTCTGCTGCTCCGTGCATAACCCATACTCTGCTTTTAGTTTTTAACAAAATTTCTTCTGCTATCTCTGATAACTTATTTAGTGCTTTTTTCTTTCCTCTAACCTTTGTATAAGTATAGTATACGCCGTCGGAATCTATGGATATTATAGGTTTGATATTTAATAACTCACCTACTGTACCAGAAACTTTCCCTATCCTACCACCTTTAATAAGATATTTTAGCGTATCTACTACATAGAAAACTGAGATGCTATCTCTAATTTTTGGAAGCAACTCTACAATTTCCTCATAGCTTTTTCCTTGATGCAATAACTCAGCACATTTTATTATAATAGCTCCAGTACCAAGGGTAAGAGCCTTTGAGTCGAATACGGTAGTAGTTAACTTTGGATGATTTTCACTTACAAGTTTTATTGTATTATAAGTACCAGACAAGCCGGAAGAGATAGGCACACAAATAACATGAGTGTATTCTTCCTTTTCTAACTCTTGAAAAAGATTTTCAATGTCCTCCATAGAAGGCAGAGAAGTATGAGGAATTTCCTTATCTAAACTATTGTAAACCTCTTTTGGAGTTATAGTTACTCTGTCTATATACTCTCTATCTTTGTATACGATTCTCAGAGGAAGTACCTTTATGTCATACTTATCTATTATACTTTTTTCTAAATCAGATGTACTATCTGTAACTAACGCAACTTTAACCATTATATACCTCCTTACTTACAAATATATTATATCTCATGTAATAGGTTATTATCAATACTGATATATGTCAATATTGATATGCACAAAGAATACTAAGCCTAGATAACTAAAATAAGTACTATTTGTAAAATCCAAAATATGTTTATTTTAACTAAATAAAATGATATCATAAAAACTATAGATATAAGTAATTTTGTTTCAGTAAGAAGGGGTGTGGAGTATGGATTTTACTATTATTAAAAGGGAATTACAGGTGTTTACAGACAAGTTATATGAAAATCTAAATGCAGACTTGAAGCAGTGCACTACAATTAAAGAAATAAATGAGATCTTAGAAGAAGAGTATGACAATATAACAGATTATAAAAAGGCATTAGGATTTAAACTTATAGAGAATATAAAAGGAGAGTTAACAGATAAAATTAATTCAGAGGATTCAATTAAAAATGCTGTAGAAATTGAAAATAGAATGGAGAATCTTTATATTCCTCCTATAAAAGTAGAGGAAAATAAAATGTATATAACAGAAGAGAATATACCTATAGACAGTAAAGAGGAGAATAGGAATAGTAAGTCAAAGACAGTTATGGTTATACTGGGAGTTATAATTGGAGCTGCTGGTGGGGCCATTGTGAAAAAGAATATACTTGATGCTATAGTTATAGGAATAATAGGGGCAGCAGCAGGGGTGGCAGTTTATGAAGTAACTGTAGGAAAAGATAATAATAACTTGGAAAAGGTTATAAAAAAGGATAGACAAGTTAATAAAAGAATAAATAGAGATTATTTTGACAAGATAGTTCATGGAAGAAAGGCCCAAGTTGAAAGCATTTTTTTAGAATACATAGACAAGATTGATGATTTATTTCAGCAAGTAGTGTTATAGATATATTTTATTAAAGTTTATTTTCCTTATTAATAGACAGTTGTCAGTAAAAAATAAAACAAGGTAACTTCACTGGCAACTATCTATGATAAGATATCATTTTATAATATTAATTAGCACTTGATAAATAATCGGTATAAAAACTGCTGGCAGCAGATTAGCTGCTTTTATTTTTGTCATATTAAGAATATTAAAGCCTATACCTATAATTAAAATACTTCCAATTGCGGTCATTTCATTTACAACAGACTGTATTAAGACACCCTTTAATAGAGAAGCAGCAATAGTAATAGCACCTTGATATATTAAAACAGAAATTGATGAAAATATTACTCCAATTCCTAGGGAAGAAGCAAAAATAATAGAAGATACACCATCGAGCATTGATTTAGCATAGAGTATCTTGTGATTTCCCTCTAATCCACTTTCAAGAGCACCGACTATAGCCATGGAACCTACACAAAAAAGTAAACTGGCAGTTACAAAACCTTCAGAAACCTTCACTCCTTTTCCTTTGAATTTGTTCTCAATTTTATCTCCAAGCTTCTGAATCATATTATCTAAGTCAACTAGTTCTCCAATAAATCCACCTACAACTATAGAGATTATTATTAAAAGGATGTTATTTCCTTTAATGGCACCGGTTACACCGATAAATATTACACATAAACCTAACCCCTGCATTATAGTGTTGCTAATTTTTTCTGGTATACCATTTTTGAATAGTATGCCTATTATACTTCCAATTATTATAGCAGAAAAGTTTGCTATAGTTCCTAACATATTAGTTCCCCCTCCTATAATCAACTATAAAAAAATTAATTAGTTATATTTTATCAAATAAATACAATCTTTCATAATATAATTTAACTTATTATGCATATTTTTCACTGCATAATAATAAACATAGAGGGAAGGGTTAATAACTTTTAGTTGACAATAGAACCTATGTTCGGTATAATCAAAATATAGATTTTACCCAAAGAAACTTATGGGGGTAGGTATAAGTGGATAATTATAATATTTTTGTAAGAATAAATTATAAAACAGCAGAAAGAGAAGAAGCTATATGTAGGACAAGAGTAAATAATGGCAATATTAAATCCAGCAGATACTTGATTGGTGGAGGAGTATACAATAGGAGAGGCGGAACAGTAATATTTACTGCTAAGAATTTAGAAGAGGTTCAAAGCATAACCAAAGAAAGACCTCTATTAAAGGATTTATCTATGAATTATAACGTGGCAGTTATTCCTAAGGAAATATAGTGTTGTAAATAGTTTTGAAAAAATAATCTAATAGATAGAATTATATTAACCATACATAATGTTCCAATATGGGAAGGAGCTAGCGAAGAAGCTAGTTCCTTTTTTCATAAAATTTTTTATTAATATATTGCATAATTATAATTTTAGTTGTATAATTATAAACAAGTAAATGATGAGGGGGAAAATAAAATGAAAAAAATATCAGCATTAATTTTAACAGCAGTAATGACTGTATCTGTTTTTGCAGGTTGCGGTAAAAGTACCGAGACAACTAGTTCTAAAAACGTAAATTCACTTCAGGCTATTAAAGACAGTGGTAAAATAACTATAGGACTTGACGACTCATATCCACCGATGGAGTATAGAGATGAAAAAAACAATTTAGTTGGTTTTGATATAGATTTTTCTAATGAGCTAGCTAAAAAATTGGGAGTTAAAGCAGAATTTGTAACTACAGATTTTAATGGAATAATTTTAGCTCTTAAATCAGGAAAGTTTAATGCAATAGTTTCTGCATTAAGTATTACCGATGCTAGAAAACAGGAGATAGAGTTCTCAGTTCCTTATATTGATGGCGGTCAGATAATTGTTACTAAAAAGGATACTAGCAGTATAAATACTAAGGAAGACTTAAAAGGAAAAATAATTGGATGTCAGCTAGGATCTACAGGGGAACAGGCAGCAGCTAAGCTTGAAGGAACTAAAGAGGTAAAAAGATATGATAAAATAACAGAAGCCTTCCATGACTTATCTATAGGAAGAGTTGAAGCAATAGTAGTTGACTCTCAAGTTGGAGGCTATTACATGAAAAAAGACGGTGGTGGGTATAAAATATTAAATGAAAGATTAACTAAAGAACCTCAAGGAATAGGTTTAAAGAAAGAAGATAAAGAATTAAAAGAAGCAATCGACAAGGCATTTAATGAATTAAAAGCAGATGGAACTCTTACTAAGCTTTCTATTAAGTGGTTTGGATACGATATATACAGCCAATAAATACACATATTAAGTATGATGAGACATAAAAATTTGGGTGCACTGAATACCGGTGTGACCGATAGAGGTATACTACTTGAAAGCCCTTATTTCAGGAAGAAAGTCTAATGCTGGCTCAACCTTGAAAATGAACTCAAACTCAATGCTTTCTTCCAAAGCTAAGTTTGAGTTAACATTTTCAAAATCACCAGCATAAGACCTTCTAACCCTCACTCGAAGCTTTCTACGCAGTATACCTCTACCTACATACCTGTTTTTAGTGCACCCAAAAGTTTTACTATATCCTTTTGAAAATTCTCCCCTGTATAAATGATTTTATTATAAATAAATGATATACTAAATAATAAATGAGTAAATTGATAAACAGTATAGAAAGGGGACGTTCCATGATACATCAGGTAAAGGATGAGCTTCAGGAAATCGCTGAAACGGTAAATGCTGTCATTGGTATTGACATTACTATTATGGACAAGGATTTATTAAGAATAGCTGGTACTGGCAGGTTTAAGGAGAAAGTTGGGGTTTATGGTCCTAAAAACTCAGTTTTTGAAAAGTGTGTATTAACAGGTCAACCCTATTTTATTGAAAATCCAAGGGCTTGCAAGGAGTGTATAATATGTGATGCTATAGATATATGTGATGAAAAGGCAGAGTTATGTTTTCCTATTATTATAGATAAAAAAGTGGAAGGCGTAATAGGAATGATAATTTTTGATGAAAGTCAAAGGGAAGCTTTTTTAGAGAAACAGGATAGTTATAAGGATTTCGACAAAAGAATGAGTGAATTAATTTCTTCACGAATTAGCGAAAAGAATATTAATACTAAATTGGAGTATAAGTCTAAGGAACTGCTAACAGTTATTGACTCTGTAAATGAAGGTATAATAATAATCGATAAAGACAATAACATACTAAGTTTAAATAAAGCTATTAAAGAAAAGTTTAAGCTTAAGAATTTTCATATAGTTGGAGAGAATATAAGTAATCTGCTTCCAGATAAATTAATAACTAAATTTATAAAGACAAACTACTCTATAGAAGAAGAACAGGTGACTATAAATATAGAAAACCAAAGACAGGATTTTCTTTTGTCCATAAAAGCAATAGCTCTTAATGATGAATTTTCTGGTGCGGTAATAACCTTTAAAGACTTTAATAAATTACAGAGATCAGTATTTAATATAAGTGAGAAACATTCTATTTTTACCTTTGATAATATAATAGGAGACAGCCTTATATTTTCACAGGTTAAAGAACAGGTAAAAGAAGTATCTAGACAAAATGTACCTGTTCTTCTTTTAGGTGAAAGCGGTACAGGGAAGGAACTTTTTGCAAGAGCTATACACTTTGAAAGTAATAGAAAAAATGAAATATTTATGGCTATAAACTGTGGAGCCATACCTGAAAGTTTGGTGGAAAGTGAACTCTTTGGTTATGAAAAAGGAGCTTTTACAGGAGCTAATAGCAATGGTAAAATGGGCAAGTTTGAGATAGCAAAAGATGGTACTGTGTTTCTAGACGAAATAGGTGACTTACCTTTACACATGCAGGTAAAATTACTTAGAGTCCTTGAGGAAAAGGAAATCATGAGGGTTGGTGGCTTAAATACTATTAAGGTTAATCCTAGAATTATTGCTGCCACTAATAAAAATCTTTATAAAATGGTAGAAAGAGGAGAATTTAGGGAGGATTTGTTTTACAGATTAAATGTGATACCAATTAATATTCCATCCTTAAAGGAAAGAGGCTCCGATATTTTGAAACTTTCCACTCATTTCTTGAATAGGTATAATAAGATATATATTAAGGATATAAAAGGCTTTACAGACAGTGCTAAAGAAGCGCTGCTTAAATATTCTTGGCCTGGTAACGTCCGTGAATTACAAAATCTTATAGAATATGCTATTAATTTTGAAAAGGGAGATCTAATTAGCTTAGACACTATAAGCAAGAGAATAAGTGGTGATAAGGGTATTGTTAGTGAAGTTAAAAGTTTAAAAGAAATGACAGCAGAGTATGAAAAAAGTATTATAAATAAACTACTAGAACATTATGGTTCTGATACTGAAGGAAAAAAATTAATAGCTAAAAAGCTAAAAATTAGTACAGCTACACTATATCGAAAACTAGAGGAAGCTGATTCTCAAAAATGATAATTAATTATTATTTTTGAGAAAAGAAAGGCTTTTAGTAACATTGATACTGTCTCATTTTAAATTTAATATATAAATTTATTATCATTTTTGAGAATTTTGTAAAGCACAGAATAAAAATAACTTTTTTATCTGTGCTTTTTGTGTTGTATATTTCTATTTTTTTCATATTTAGACCTTTATTTTATACAAGAGAGTAAATTAATGTACTTATAAATAAAGATTTGCTGCTAATTATTAGCTATTTTAAAAAAATAAATAAATAGCATAAGATATTTTAACTATTTAAAGGGAGTTGGCATGATAATTGCTAGTATTAATTGTAGATAAATATGGGAGGGATAGACCTATGAAAAATAATGAGCTATTAATTAGTATTCTTAAAGATCAGGTAGTTCCAGCACTTGGCTGCACTGAGCCAACTGCTGTTGCATATGCTACAGCTAAAGCTAAAGAATTATTAGGAGAAGATGTTGAAAAACTAAAAATCTATGTTGATCGTAACATTTTAAAAAATGGTAAGGAAGTAGGAATACCTGGAACAAAGGAGAAAGGAATCGTAGTTGCAGCAGCTTTAGCATTAGTTGTTGGAAAGTCAGAGTATAAGTTAGAGGTTTTGAGAGAAGTAACAAATGAAAGTCTAGCAGAAGCATTAAAACTTATAGATAGAAACCTAATTGACTTAGCCTTGAAAAAGGATGTAGATGGATTATATATTGAAGTAGAAGCTAAAGGTAAGAACAATAGCTCAAGAGTGGTAATTAAAAAATCTCACTTAAATATAGTTCTTCTAGAGAAAAATGGACAATGCATTTCTTCTCAAGAAGAAGAGGAAGAGAAAGCAAAGCCTTCATTAAGAGAAAGAATTAAAGAATTTACTATTGCTGACTTAAAGGATTTTGTTGATACTATTGATTATAGTGAAATTGAATTTATAAAAGAAGGCATAGTTATGAATAAGAGGATGGCGGAGGATGATATAAAATATAACTTAGGTATTGGACTTGGCAATATGCTTAAAGATGAAAAAGAAGATATAGAGCAATATGCAAAAGCGATAACCTCTGCTGCATCAGAAGCTAGAATGTCTGGACATCCATTACCGGTAATGAGTAGTGCAGGCAGTGGAAATCATGGCTTGGTTGCTGTACTACCAATTGCAATTATTGGTGAAGGATTAAAAGTTGACGAAGAGAAAATAGTTAGAAGTGTAACTTTAAGCCATTTAGTTACTATATATATAAAAAGCTATACGGGAGCATTATCTCCAGTATGCGGATGCGGAGTTGCAGCTGGGGTAGGTGCAAGTGCTGGTTTATCCTATCTTCTAGGAGGCGATCTTAAGCAAATTAAAGGAGCTATCAAAAATATGATTGCTGGAATTAGTGGAATGATATGTGATGGAGCAAAGATTGGATGCTCTTACAAGCTTGCTATATCTGTAAATGCAGCTTTAGATGCAGCTAAAATGGCAAATAAGAATATTTTTATTCCTAGTGGAGATGGTATTTTAGACCAGTCAGTGGAAAAAACCATACAAAACTTAGGAAGAGTGTCTAATGAGGGAATGTCAAATACAGATGACATAATTTTAGATGTAATGATGGAAGGTTGCAAGTAGTATTTATATTAAAAATTTAAATTTTTATACTAAAATAAGCACTATGAATTTAGATATATTCATAGTGCTTTTCCTATCTATATTATATCTTCCCAAGTTTTATTTCTAATAAAGTGGTTTTATGAACATTTGAGTCCAGTACAATCTTCCTTGAGCATCCTTAGCAACTCCAACTCCAATTTGGCTATAGGACGGACTTAAAATATTAGCCCTATGTCCAGGAGAATTCATCCAAGAGTTCATAACCTCCTCAGGAGTTCTTTGACCCATAGCTATGTTTTCACCAGCAGATGAGAATCTTATGCCAAAGGATTCCATCATTTTAAAAGGAGAACCATAAGTTGGGGAAGTATGGGAGAAGTAGCCTTTATTTATCATATCCTGGGATTTATATCTGGCAACTCTAGAAAGTTCCCAGTTAGCTTTAAGAGGTTGTAGGCCAGCTCTTGCTCTTTCCGCGTTAACTAACTGCATAACTTTACTTTCAGTAGTTTTAGCATCCACGTTTGGAATATTAATTTTTTGTCCTGGATAAATTACTGATGCATTGCTTATTTGAGGGTTTGCAGCAATAATTTCGCTAAGACCTACCTCGTATTTTACAGCTATTTTCCACATACTGTCGCCGGGAACCACCGTATGAACTGTAGCCTGTGCATGAACTTTACTGCTAACCAACATTAAGGATAAAAATGTACTTGCTAAAATAGTTTTTTTATTCAATGTAATCACCTCAGTTATTATTCTGTGAAAATAGGACTAGTTTTATGTTAAGTATATAGTGTAATAAATACAATAATCGTTAAAAAGTTGCATATTTTTTCAAAATTAATAGTGATTAACTTAAAAACTATATTATTATGTTAAGATTAAAACCACAGTTTTTACAGTTATTGTCTTCTAAATATACTTGCGAAGTAAAATTATCACGCTTAACTAATAGTTTACTACATTTTGGACAGTAAGTATTTCTATCCATTCCGGGAACATTTCCAATATAAACAAAGCTTAGGTATTCCTTAGCTATATCTCTGCAAAAAGTGATTTTTTCTATGGAAGTAGCAGGAGCGTCAAACTTGTAGGAAGGAAAATATCTTGATAAATGTAGTGGAATATTAGGATTTAAATTAGATATCCATTTACATAAATCTCTTACCTCCTCTTCAGAATCATTATAACCTTCTACCAACAGGGTAGTTAATTCTAAATGACATTTACTATGGATCCTTTCTATGTTATTTAGGACTGGTTTCATATCTCCTGCACAGATACTCCTATAAAATTTATTATTAAAGGCTTTTAAATCAATATTTGCTGCCTTTATATATGGTAACAAACTATCTAAGGGTTTTTCACTAATATATCCATTGCTTACTAATACCATATCTAAGTTTTCATTAGCTGACCTTTTGCAGATATCATAAATATATTCATACCAAATAGAAGGTTCGTTATAAGTAAAAGCTATTCCTATATTGTCCTTTTGTTTTAAAGCAAAAGTAATTAGCTCCTCAGGCTCTACGTATTGTGTGTCTGGTTTAACTTGAGATATAGAATGGTTTTGGCAAAAACCGCACCTGAAATTGCAACCGAAACTTCCTACCGATAGTATGAAGCTTCCAGGTTTAAAGTGGTAAAGAGGCTTTTTTTCTATAGGATCTAGTGAAATAGAGCTTATATTACCGTAGTTTAAACTGTATAAAGTGCCTTCTTCCACCTTTCTAGCTCCACAAAAACCTATACCACCTTCCTTAATATGACACCGCTGAGGACAAAGTTCGCATAAAATTTTCCCGTATTGGTCCTTTGTATAAAAAAGCGCTTCCTTCATTTTTATAAATCTCCTTATAGAATATAAAAGATTATATTAACTATGTCTTACAACTTCAAATCTTTCAATACTGTAGGGTTCATCTTCTCTAATTTCTGCCTTTCTCAGTGCGATTTCAATCTGCTCATCTACAGTATCAACTCCACTTAAGTCTGGTAAAAGCAGCCCACTTCTACTTCCGCTTCTTACAATTACACCATATTTCTTAGAGTCTAAGGTTTCTCTTGATGCCTTTTCAGCAGGCATTAGAACATCTACAGAATAAATAATATCCTCTAATTCTTCCTCTTCAACAGGATTAAATCTAGGGTCCCTTTGGCCAGCTTCTACTGCGTTATGGATTATCTCTTCAGCTATATTATCATAGGCAGGAAAAATAGTACCTATACAGCCTCTTAGCTCTCCATCTTTTTTTAGTGAAACAAAAACCCCTCTTTCCTCTTTTAACATTTCCTTTGTAACATAAGGTGGTATATTTATAAGATTATCGGTTTTTACGTAGTGCTCCAAGGTTTCTCGTGCAAGTCTCACGTATTCATCCTCGTTATCTCTTATTTTTTTCAAAGATTCCTTTCTAATCTCAGAAATTTTTTGCAGTAAGTCTTCTCTATCACCTTCTGATGTGTCAAATCTCATTACTCCATATCCAATTCCAAAAGGTGCCTCGTAGGACAAGAGTTCACCTCTAATTTTGTATCTGTCCATGGTACCTAACAAAATATGAAAGGATCTTAATCCACACTCTCCGGCACATTCAATCATATTTTTATCCATTTTAAATATGCTAAGCACATCGCCATTTTCCAGGTGCTTCATAACTTTTTCATCAAATTCTTTGCCATGAGGACTATAGCCATAAGGTGCAGCTTCTGTAACTTTATGAGATAAATCACCGGAGGCTATAATGACAGTTTTATTATTTGACAGATTCACTGCCTCCTTTATGGCTATCCCAAATCTATATAGTTCTACTTCTGATAAAAGTCCGTAGGTTATGTGGACTAATTTATAATTGGTATATTTTTTATTTATAAAATATAGGGGTACCATGGCACCGTGATCAAGTTCATAGTCTATATCAAAGTTATCTGCAGCTTCCTCAGTAATGGAGACTATAGGAACCCCCATACCGTAAGCATAGGTTACTATACTTTCAGAAAGAGGAGCATTTATATTTAAGTCTAATTGTACTTCTGGTGCATTGAAATTACCGAAGTTACCAGATATATAAGTTCCGTCTGTAATAGCTATGGCGTCTCTAAAAAGGGGGCCGTGTGGAGTAATAACAATTATTGTATCTGGTTCTAAGGATTGTATCTCATCGGCAACTTTTGAACAGGCATTTACAGTGGATAGAGCTTGGTTTTCCTCACCTTTTCCTACTTCAGATACTACTATAGGAGGATGAGGCATTATAAAGTGTCCAATTATTTTTCCCATAAAAAAACCTCCAAAAAATATAAATATAAATAAAGTTTTTCACTATATTTATATTTAATGCAAAAATAAATTGAAAACAAGTATTTATTAAGGAAATTTACAAAATAGTAGTCTGAATAAAGTTAAAATTGTGTCAAGTTGCACAATTAATTATACAAATAATAGATTATATGTAATATAATAATTATAAGGGCAGGATATTGTAGTTATTTATAATTAAATATAAAAGGGGGATTAAATTGTTATGGGAAAACAAAGTTTGAAAAGGGTTCTGATAACATTGCTGTGTGTAGCTGGAGTAGTACCGCTTTTGGCAACAGCAATTTTTACTTATGTATCTCAAACTAAAATATTTAAAGATGATTTTGGTATTTTAATTAGAGACAGCTTAAGTGAAATAACAGCATCAGCACAAAATACATACAAGAATAATGTACAAATTGTAGAAATGCTCTCTATTGATCCTAAGGCACAGTCAATACTGAAGAGCCCAGAGAATGCTGAAGGATTTTTAACTTCTGTGGATGGATTAGTTAAATCCCATAAGGGAATAACAGGTGCCTACATGGGAACAGTAGAAGGGAAGTTTTTAATAGCTCCAAAGCAGGAATTGCCAGAGGGATATGATCCAAGAAAGAGACCATGGTATAAGGATGCTGTAAATAAAATAGGGGAAGTTATAGTTACTGAACCTTATGAAGATTCACTGGAAAAGGGAAGAATGATGGTGACTTTTGCCAAAGCAGTTAAGGATCCAGAAACAGGAGGATTAGCAGGGGTAGTTGCTATAGATATAAAACTAGATGAAATATCTAATATAGTAGCTTCAAAGAAGATAGGTGAAAGTGGATATGCTATTCTTGTAGATAAGGAAGGTATAGTAATAGGTAGTAAGGATAAAAGTACAATATATAAAAGCCCAAAAGATTTAGCATGGCTAAAAAATATAGTGAGTAATAAAAAAAGTATATATGAGGATGAGATTAATGGGACAAAGCACTTCATATATACATCTAAGAACACTTCTACTGGTTGGATAGCCGCCGGCTTCATACCTGAAGATGAATTAATAAGTAAGGTAAATAAGGGAAGAAACATAATTTTAATAATTTGTATTATAGCTATTGCGGTTTCACTGATACTAGGAAACATGTTTTATAAAAAAATAGAAAAAGCTATAAGTAAAGTGGAAAAAATACTACATAAAATGAAAAATGGAGATTTCACTGAAAGTATTACAGAAGAAACTACTTTAGATGAAATAGAGAGAATTACAAGCAGTGTAAATGCTGTGCAAAAACAGATGACTGAAATCATTAGCAATGTTCATGGAGTTGCAGAAAATATAAAGAGTTCCTCTATTTTATTAAAGGATGTGTCCAATCAATCTAATATGGCAGGAGATGATATTGCTAAAGTAGTAGAAGAAATCGCAGCTGGCACAGGTAAACAAGCAGGAGCAATGAGCGAAGGAGAGGAAGTAGTTAATGACCTAGGGTGTGAGGTAAAAGGTTCCTTATCCTTAGCGGAAAACATGGTTGAAATATCCAAAGAACTTAAAGATTCTACTTCAAAGGGTATATATGTAGTTAAGGAGTTAAGTGAAAAGTTTTCTCTTACCTCTAAGTCTAGCATGGAAGTTTCGAATAAAGTTAAGGAGCTTGCAGAAAAGTCTGATAAAATAGGGCAAATAACAGAAACTATAACTGCAATAACAGAACAAACCAATCTTCTAGCCTTAAATGCTAGTATAGAGGCAGCAAGAGCAGGGGATTCTGGTAAAGGTTTTGCGGTAGTTGCTGATGAGGTTAGAAAACTTGCAGAACAGTCTGCAGTTTCTGCTTTTCAAATAAGCAATATGGTCAACGAAATAAAGGAGAGCATTAAAGAACTTATATCTAAGAATGAATATGCTATGGTATTGGAGGAAACTACAGGAAAAAGTGTAGTTACCACTAATAAAGCCTTTGAGAACATTGCAGCAGCTATTGATAAACTGGAACTAAGTGTTGAAAGCACTAGTACGTCTTTAAATAAAATAAATAAGGTTAAAGAAGTTGTTACACTAAAGATAGAGGAAGTATCCTCAGTATCTCAGGAAATTGCATCAGTTACAGAAGAGGTTAACGCATCTGTTCAAGAGCAGTCAGCAGGTCTTCAAGAGATAGTGTCTGCTGCAGAAAAGTTGGAGGATTTATCCGGTAAGCTATATACCTTAGTTAGTAAATTTAAGATTTAAGTATAATTAAAA
>NZ_JARUJP010000017.1:0-92014 GCF_033659955.1 Clostridium tanneri | reverse complement strand
ACTCTCAATTTAAAAGTTTGTGACTCATTACTGTTTTGTTACTTTAAAAGTAACTCAAAGAATTGCTGGTTTATTTTAAAAACAAGTTTTACTTATCTTTACCTCTGTTTAATTTTCAAGGATCATATCGTTTGTTAACGACTAGATTTACATCTTATCATTTTCATATCAACTAGTCAACTAGTAATTTATTACTGCTTTGTAACTTATTACGTTGCTGACAGCTTCTATATAATATCATGCAAATCAAATCTTTGTCAACACTTTTTTAGTATTAATTTTAATTTGTTTGCTTGCCGCTCATCCAAGCGACGAATGTTATTCTATCACCTTTAATAATACTTTATTGGTATAATAAGTTGGATTTACTTAGTTTATGTCGGAAATCCACTAATATTCTTTTAAATACTTACTATTTAGCATATGAACACGCCTGGACAAGTTTTTCTATACTAAGGTTAAAACTAGAATATACATCAAAAGAGACATAGCCGCTGACAACGTACAACTTGAAGAAAAACAGAGAGTCCAATATGAATATTAGGGCAAATAGTCATCGGATAGAAGTGAAAAAGCCCCAAACTATTAGTATGGAGCTATTGTACATTTTATTGCCGATAGTATTAAATTTTTCTAACATTCCATTTTATAAAACCAACTACTCCTATACTTAAAATAAAAGATAGTATTAGGATATTATAAAGGCTTAGATTAATATTTATAAGTTGTCCATATATTAATTGACCAGGTGCAACACTAGCTGTTGCAACAGCAGTGGAAAAAGCACTTACCTTTCCAAGCATATCTTCTTTTACTTCTTGCTGAACATAGGTTAAGGATATTGTATTAGACAAAGCTAAAGACAACATTATTCCAAACCCCCCTACTGAATAAAGTCCTAAAATAACAGATTTGCTTGACATAGTTAAGTAAGTGGCTGCCCCCATAGTTATAATAGCTATTACCATAGGATACATTGTTTTATGTATTGCTTTCATTTTAAACAATTTAGGTTTAAAGGTTATAAGCATTCCGCCTAGTATCATCCCTAAAACAAATATTGCTTCAACAAAACCATATACGGATGCAGACATATTCAATTTTAATTTAATAAAATAAGGAGATACAACAGTCAAAATTGGTACTACAAAAATATTAGTTAACCCATAAGAAAGGATAATTCCAAGTACAATTTTCTTTTTTTGTTTCAAGTATGTAAAACTTTTTTTCATTTCCTTAATGGATTGTGAAATAGGGTTTTTAAATTTTTCTTTTGCTTCTAAATCTGGAATATCTAAAAACATCTCTAAAATAGCTGATAGCAAAAAGCTAGTAGCATTTATTATTACTATTACTTTTATTTCAACAAAGCTATATAATAATCCGGCAATTATAGGTCCAATTAAGTTAACTACAGCTCCAACTTGTTGAATGATTCCATTAGCAGATGCTAATTTTTCCTTTTCAACAATTTGTGGAATAGAGGCTGTAACAGAGGGACTATATAAAGTATAAACTATAGATAGTATAAACATTATGATTCCTACTATTATGGTATTATCTCTTCCACTCATTAGTATTATTGAATACACAGCCATTAAGGCGCTACTAAAAAAATCAAGGTAAACCATTATCTTTTTTCTATTTACTGTGTCTGCTAGTAGTCCTGCTATTGGTGCAAATAGTATGTATGGAACAGTTGAAATTGCTAATATTGTTGAAAAGACAGCAGCATTTCCTGTTAAGTCTAAAATGTATAAAGACATACAAAATCTTTGAACTGCATTTCCAAACAAGGATATTACTTGTCCAATAACTACTATAACAAAGTTTTTATTTTGCATCTTAACACCTTATAAGTTCATAATCTATGCAAATAGGGTAATTTTTGTTTTCACTTAATTGTAACTTACCCTCAATCCCATAAATGTCTTTTAAATTTTCTTTAGTTATAGCCTCTTTAGGAATACCTTCACAAATAACTTTACCTTTTTTTAATCCGATAATATTGCTTGCAAATCTGCAGGCATTATTTAGTTCATGTAATACCATAACAATAGTAATACCTTTTTCCTTATTCAATTTCTCTAATACTTGCAATACTTCAAGCTGATAAGACATATCTAAATAGGTAGTTGGCTCATCTAGCATGATTATATCTGTTTCCTGAGCTAAGGTCATTGCAATCCAAGCTCTTTGTCTTTGTCCTCCAGATAAGTTATCTATTTCTCTATCTGCAAAATCCTTAAGTCCTGTTTCCTCTATTGCCCAATCTATAATTTCTTTATCATGAGACTTGAGCCCGCCTATCATCCTTTGATGTGGAAATCTTCCAAAGGCAACTAATTCTTTTACCGTGATTCCACTTGGACAGACTGGCCCTTGAGGTAAAAAAGCTACTTGGGTTGCTATATGCTTCTCTTTTTGCATTTTAATATTTTTTTCATTTATAAAGATATCTCCGCTTTTGGGCTTTATTACCCTTGCTATTGTTTTTAGCAAAGTTGACTTCCCGCATCCATTTGCCCCTATAATAATACTTATCTTACCTTTTGGAATGGAAAGATTCATATTATCTATTATAAGATTATCTTCATAGGCTACTGATAAATTCTTTACACTAATAGCTTCCATCTATTTCTCCTTCATCATTAAATAAATAAAATATGGTACTCCAAATATTGAAATCGTAATTCCAACTGGTATTTCAATTGGAGAAAATAAATTTCTTGAAACTGCATCTGCAACTAAAATTATTACTATACTTACAAGTGCAGATATTGGTAAGAAATTTTTATGATAAGGCCCAACTAGCTTTCTTGCTATGTGAGGAGATATTAAACCAATAAACCCCACATTTCCTGCAAAGGCTGTAGCGCCGCCAGCAAGTATAACTGCATAGGATAAAAACTTCTTTCTTTCCTTATTTAAGTTTAAACCAAGAGCAACTGAATGTTCATCGGATAAACTAAGAACATCTAATTTTTTATAATTCAACAATACTATCACAAACATTAGGGTAACTAATGGAATTATTATTTTTGCATAGCTCCACCCTGATCCCCAAAGGCTTCCCGAGGTCCAAATTAATACTCTATTATAATCACCAACTCCGCTCCTAAATGTAAAGAAAGTAATAAAGGCATTTAACCCTGCGTTTATTCCAAGTCCTATAAGGAGCAATCGTTTTGGTTTAATCCCATTTCTACCTGATAGGTAATAAGTTATAAAGGCTGAAATCCCTGCTCCTATAATAGCGATAACAGGCAATACATAAACAGATAGAGGTCCAAGTACACTATAGTAATTTACAGTTTTTAATGAAATAAATATGACTGCTGCTACTGCTGCTCCAGCATTGATGCCAATTATACCTGGATCTGCAAGTTCATTTTTTGTTATAGTCTGCAGTAGTGCTCCTGCTGTAGACAGGGCTATACCAACAGAAATTCCAACTAGCATCCTGGGAAATCTAAGATTTAAAATTGCTGCATTTTGAAGTTTAGTTCCCTGTCCTAGTAGAGTTTTTATACTATCTAAAGGAGCTATTTTATAAGTTCCCCAGCATAGATACATAATAGAAGACAGTAATAATAAAACAAATAATACTAGGGCTGTTATTCTAAGTCTTCTTTTCATGTTAACCTCTCTCCTTCCTTGCCATAGCTATAAAGAATGGAACTCCTATTAAGGCCGTAAATATTCCAATTGGGGTTTCATAAGGATTATAAACCATTCTTGCAGCTATATCGGAATAGACTAAAAGTATAGAGCCTAATAAAAAAGAAAAAGGTATATTTTTTCTATAATCTTCTCCAAATATCTTTCTCACTATTTGTGGAACTATAAGTCCAACAAAAGCTATATTCTTTCCAACAGCTACTGCAGCTGCACACATTGGTATCATAACAAGAAAAGTTATTAATCTTATTCTTTCTGGATTTTCTCCAAGGCTAATTGCCACGTCATCCCCTAAGTTTAGAATATTTATTTTCTTGGATAGGAAGATGGCTATTATTAAACCTAGAATTCCAAATACTGCAACTAGGTAAAAATCTGCCCAAGTTGCATTCCTAAAACCTCCAGAAACCCAAAAGGCAATAAATTGAGATCTATTTGATAAAAGTCCTACTATAGTCGTTAAGGAAATAAAGAAAGTGCTCATGGCAGTACCTGCTAAAAGTATTTTTGTAATAGATCTATTATTTGATTTTCTAGAGGTAAATCCTAGTACGATAGCTCCACTAAATACTGCTCCAATTAACGAAGCTATCATAACATTTGTAGTATTTATGGTAATTTGTGCAGCATAGAATATTGCCACAACTAAGGTAGCTCCTTGGCTTACTCCAAGAAGTGAAGGTTCTGCTATTGGATTTCTTGTAACTCCCTGAATCATAGCTCCCGTTACTCCCAAAATCCCGCCTGTAAATAGCACGCTTAGGGCCCTAGGAATACGCACGTCTCTAATGAGCATAAGTTCCAAGGTTTCACTATAATTAAAAATACTATTCCATATTTCTGTTATCCCAATATGGATGACTCCTAGACTTATAGCTAGGAATACACCGATCATTAGAATAAAAACACCGCAAACTATAAAAGTCATTGCATTTTTACTGCTTTGTTTCATTTAACATCTCCATTATTTCATCTAAAAGTACTTGTCTACCTATTGAACTATATCCTTGTACAAAGTAAGGTGAAGAAGCTAGTTTGATAACTTTACCTTCTTTTACTGCAGGCAAACTGTTCCATATTGCATTTTTCTCAAGGGATTTTAAATCCTCACCTGTTCCAATAATAAATATATAATCTGATTTTATTGAAGCTAATCCCTCATAAGTTAGCACTGGTAAACTTATATCCTTTTGTGCCGGCATACCCTCTGGTTTACCTAAGCCCATATCTTGATATAAAACACTACCAAAACCAGCTCCGTCAAATACGTAGAATTGACCGCCACTAGCTAGGAAAGATAAATAGGTTGTGTCTTTACCATAAGCTTCTTTAATTTTATCTCCAAGTTCCTTTGATTTTTTATCATAATTAGTTAACCAAGTATTTGCAGCTTCTCCTTTATTAAAGACTTTTGCTAAGGCCTTAACGTCTTCCTTCCAGTTTAAAGCTTCTAGTTTAACCATTACTGTTGGAGCAATCGCACTTAATTGATCATACATTTTTTCTTGCACTGTTGATATTACTATTAAGTCTGGATTTAAATTCATTATTGCTTCAACATCCATAGTATCCTGCATGCTATATCCTATTATCTTGGCACCTTTTAATGTATTCTCTAAATACTTAGGAAGCTTTGTATAATCATAAGCATCACTATTAGCAGTTCCTATTACCTTATATCCTAAAATTGATAAAATATCACTATTACCACTTAAATCAACTATTCTTTCAGGTTTTTCTGGAATCTCAACTTGTCCTTTAACATCTGTTACTGTAACAGTCTTCTTTTCTTCTTTTACAGCAGAAGGTTGTGAACAACCAACAAAAAGGGTTAAAGCCATACAAGCAAGCAAAACTGTTTTTAATACTGAATTTTTTTTCATTTTATATCTTCCTTTCGACAATGAAATTCTTCTTTTTCTAACAAAGCTAATTGTACATGATTTTCATTCTCAATACAATAACTGCATCTAACTTAATTATTTTTACATCTTATTTAACTATTTTTCCTTGAAAAATTAGGAATTATTAAATATAATTTTGTTATTAAAGGAGGAATTTTATGATAGTAAGATCTAGTGAAGAGTTTAAATCTGTAGTTTTGGAAAAGTTATCCTTTGATAAAATTGAAACTAAGAACTATACCTTATATACAAATAAAAATAGGCCTGAACTTGGCCATTTAATTAGTTATTCAAGAGATGGTTATTATAATTTAGGTATTGCAGACTATACAATATCTGAGGATTTTAATCTATCTTTTGATAATCCTGAGCTGCTAATGCGCTTTGGCGTGGTTTATACAGGAGCTACAGAATTTAAGATTGAAAACAATCCAGTGTCCTCTTTTACCCCTTCATCCTTCTTTGTTATTGAAAAAAATCTAAGAGGTAAACAAAGCTGGAAAAAGGGTCAGCACTTTCATGGAACGGAAATAACTATATATGAGAGTTATTTTAATGAAATAATAAAACCTAACTTTCCAAATATAATGGGCTTCGATTCTTTTATTAAAAATTATACTTATACTTATCTGCCCTTGGAGATTGTAGAAATAATTCATCAGTTACAAAGTTTAACTAATGAAAATTCCCTAAATAGTATTTATCTAGAAAGCAAAATTTTGGAGTGTATAGCTATTTTAATAAATGAGGTTACTAAGTCTCCTGAAAATGCTTTTACTAATCAGATTAACTACGGAAACATCAATATTGGTGCTGATAGGGTGATTAAACTAACTTCCTCCGATATCCGTGCTATTCAAAAAGCCCATGATATCTTAGAGAAAAATTACAGCAAACCTCCTAGCATTGGAGCTTTGAGCAAGATGGTGTTTTTAAATGAACAAAAGTTAAAGGCAGGATTTTCAAAGCATTATCATATGTCCATTGGTGAATATTCAAGTAATATTAAAATGACTGTTGCTGCAAATCTTTTATCTACAACAGATTTAAGTATTGAAGATATAGCTCATAAAGTAGGTTATAGTTATTCTGCAAATTTTTCTAAAATGTTTAAGAAGATTTATGGACAAACTCCATTGAAATTTAGAAAAACAAAGTAAACAAAAGGCCTGCCAGTATAGTACTCGCTGGCGGCCCTTACTCTTTCCTTTTAATAGTTTTTTGCTTCTTCTCTTGTCATCCAAAAATGAATACCCCTAGTAGAGTCCATCCATCGATCCTCATTAAAATCTTTTACTTCTACCCACTGACCTACGCGGTAAACAAAATTCTCATCTACCAAAGACCAAGCTTCCATGTAACTTTCTTTATAGTCGAAACTTTTTATTGTGAGCACCTTTGCTCTGTTGCAGCGACAAGAAGGTAACGTAGCAGAAGTCCGCTTTGCATCTGCTGGTATTAGAAGTTGTACCAAGCGGTCATTAAGACATTTCTTATATCCAAGAAAGGCTCCCTTCTCTGGACAACGTAAATGAAACCATTTTGTATTCTCATCAGAAATAATGCCATCCAATTTAGCATACTCTAACACTGCACCATATAAATTTGCGCCTTCAATGTTACAGCCTGACATATCTGCATACCGAAGAACTGCACATTCTAAATTTGCATGTTGAAAATTCGTCTTGCGTAAGGTACATTCATCAAATAATGTATTAGAAACACTACTGTACTCTAGATTGGCCTCATCAAACTTAACTCGATGGAATGCACTCAGAGAGAAATCAATATTAGATAAATTCCAGCTTGTAAAATCCATATCAGAAAGTTCTATCTCTTTTAAAATAAGTCTTTCCTTTGGTTTTCTAGTGTTTAATATCTCTTTAAATTCCTCCTGTGATAACTTCCACATGACACTTTCCCCCTTTTACAGATCCATCACATATACTTTATCAACCTACATTAATTCCACCTTAAGTATATACCTTAAATATGCATATAATCAATTCATATTTCATTACCATAGTTTTTCTATTAATGATGGACTCTGCAAGGGTTTAAACAAAAATTTAAAATCTATTTAGTCAGTCAAAACTCCAGACTTAACCAATACTTCTCTTGACTGGTCAAGCTTTAACTCATTTACCTTTATAATAGGGCCTGTACAGCCCATGCCGCTCTCTGCATAAATCCCTGCTTTCCACAAGGTTTTCTCTGCAGCTTCAATATCCATTACATCTATACCTGTTATAACAGCAGTAGCTACTTCCTGAGGCGGTGCCTTAATGTCTTCTTCAGCACTTTCATGTTTCACTTCTTTGGTTAAGCTGCTTAACACCTGGTTAAATTGAGCTTCTTTAACCTTCCCAAATTCAGTGTTAGCTACTTTTGAAAGTCCTCCCCTTACTAATTCCGCTGCATATTCTAGTGCATTGGCAATTACAGGTGCTCCAGATGCTCTGGACACAATTAGAATAGTTCTGTTATAACCATCACCAATTCCTGGTCCATACCCATATCCGAAGCCTTCATAGCTTCCTCCAGTAGTGTATGAAGAAAACATCTTCATTAATAGGTTTCCTGTTAGTGTATCTGCTACCATAACATCTGATGTGGCTGTAAGCAAATCATTTCCTCTCATTACAGCACCACCATCTGCACGTATGGATTCTGCAAAATTTATTTTATATCCATTGCTATTTAACTGCTTAAGTGCCTTTTCTACCTGTCTTGCTCCATCCAAATTTAAGATTCCAACAGTAGGATTTTCAATACCCATGGCCTTTGCAGTTATAATACCATATAATGCATTTTTAACCATTGCCTCTGTTCTATGCATTGAAGAAGTGCCTGTAGTAGTAGCTAAGAACATTTGCTTACCTATTCCTGGAGTTACTACCCTTCCAACTGTTGAAACTCCTATTGGAAAGTCATAGTGCATAGTAACTGCTGCCTGTATGTATTTTTCATCAATAGCATTTTCCATCTTTCTATACATTTCTTCTTCAGTGTTTGCTTCGATAATTTCTAGCTTCGTGTCAACCTTTGGACCTATTAATACTATATCAAAATCCTTTGCTTTTTTTGCTGCATATTCTGCTCCACTTACAACATTATTAACACCGTGTTCACTGCCTAGGACTGTTACCCCAATTTTTATTTTAGTGGCAAAACTGCCAGTCTCTATTGCATCCGCAATTTTCATAAAGGTCTTACCTATAAGCTGCTTCACATCTCTGCTTTCTTCCATTATCATCACCTCTATTCTTCCATTAGTTGTGACGCTAAATTTCTCATTGCTTTTGCTATTACCTGTTCTATTTTTTCCTCAGAAAAGACTTCTTCTGATTTTTTTGTTTCTTCTGTGTTTCTTTCCATAATAATTGAAACGCCATCAAATAAATTTGTCATACGTCCTAAGAATAAACTTCCTTTTCCTACTATCATAACTTTATTCAGATTTCCCTCTGTTAAAGCCTCCTTTGCAAATCCCACATAAGGTACTCCAGAAGGAATATGACCTTGAGTTGGAGCCCATCCTGGCATACCATGTTCGGTAACAAAATTCTTTAAATCTTTTCTATCCAATTGCTTCTTTTTAACTGCTAATGCAGCAATCATCTTATAATTTGCTTCTGGCACATCACCAGCACCAGCTGGCTTTGTAATATCTGGATTTTGCATTTCAACAGAGAACTTGTCTATATCAGTCATTTTCATATTAATTTTCTCTAAAGGAGCACACATAAGGGAGTTTACTACAGCTTCTGGTGATGAGCCAGTTCCCACAGTATGTCTCCCAACTATATCTGTTCTTAATATAGGATTTACTCCATCATTTGGGCCTACTAATATTGCAAAACCACCTAAGCAATCTTCTAAAATAGGCATATTATTTTTCACATGATCTTTACCATTCATGCCTAATTTTGCAGTTGCTCCTCCACCTACTATAGCTACATTTTTATATACTCCGGACTGAACTAAGGAAGCTGCTGTTATTAAAGCATGAGTTGGTCCAGCACAAAAGCCTCTCATGTCAGCACCAGTTGAATTAACACAACCTGCTGCTTCTGCTATTGACTTTGCAAAGTTTCCTCCACCTCTTTGGTTCATATCTCCACAGGCTTCTTCTGAACACTCTATAACATATTCAATTTCTTCCACATTAACGTTGTTCTTCTCAATTAGATTCATTAAAGCTAATGCTCCTGAAGCTTTTACCGCTAGATTTTCAAGCATAGTGTGAGAACCTAAGTTAGCATCCACTTCATGGGCTTTTTTTACACAACCTACTAACTTACCATTATTATATAAACCTTCTGCACCATTTTCTTTAACAAGGATTTCTATTTCTGACAAGTCAACTCCCTCTTTAGTTTTAGAAAGCTGTAAACTATTAACTAGTGGGTGATTGCTTAACTTTTCTTTAATAGTTTCTACAAAAGATTTTTCAAGATATACTAAATCAAATACATCACATATTTGAAGTAAAGCTATAAACTCATCCTGAGGCATAATCTCTCCGAATCTTCCAAAACGGCAAGAACCTTCAGCTTTTTTATCCCACCAAGGCAAAGAAAATTTGTTCAAGTCTTCTGGCTTGATATTTCCTATATAGGTCTGATTAGGCAAATAGTTTACAGCCTCTTGGAAACTTCTGAGATGATTAGGTAATTCTTTAAGATATTCTGAATCTGAATTGACTATTCTTTCTGTTGTTTGAGTAGTCCCATTATGAAACACCATATCCGGTGTATGTACCAAGACATACCCTGCCCCTCTTACTACTGAATAATTCATTTTAACACCTCCGAGATTTTAATATTACTTGAAACTCTAACAATATTTAGTATAGACATCCAAACTAGAAAGGTGACTTATCCGGGGAGATATCCGTAGGATAAGTCACCTTTCGGTGTTATGGTTCCATACTAAAGAAACTTACAGAATTCATTTCTCATTGTAGACATTTCTCCTATAATTCCATCTACATCAAGAACCATTTCCATCATTCCAATTTGTTCATCATATACTTCTGGATTAACAAGTTCTTTAAGTTCTGGCTCTACTACATGATAAGCTCTTAGTCCTAACTGGACTCCTGCCAATGGACCTGCAAAAGTAGGGTCTCCATTTGTAACTGTTTCAGCAGCTAAACCTGCTGCTTCAGCTTCTGCGGCACCTAATATTACTAGCATATTTTCAGCACCATATTTTTCTGTTAATGTTTTAACCCTATTTTGATTTTCCAAATCCATTGCACCTGCTGCTGTTCAGACAAAGCATTCTGTTGAAGAAAATACAACTTCTGCTCCTGTACCGTCTAAACATTGAGCTATTGCTGGAGCAGGTATACCATCTCTGTCTCCAATGATAATAACTTTTTTACCTTCTAATAAACTCATTGTTTTTCCTCCTTATTTTAAATTATTATTTATTAAAGATGCTTTGATATCATTGCATCAATACTTTCTTTTGTAGCATCTTCCTTTACTACTTCCCCAATTTTTTCTCCGTTTTTATATAAAGAGATTGTTGGAAGTCCAAGTACTCTTTGGGATATTGCTAATCTTCTAGCCTTTGTAGTATTTAGTTTGCAAAACTTAACTTTACCTTCATACTTTTCAGCTAATGCTTCTACATCTGGCATTAAAGCTTGACATGGTACACAGCCATCTCCAAAATAGTCTACAAGAACATAGCCCTCTGCTTCTAATACTTCAGGCTTAAAGCTATCCTTATCTACAATTAACATATTACCTGCCACCTTTCTTTTATTAAATTAGGTTATATTATTAAAAATTGTTTTCTATATATTTTTCTGCTTGTACAGCAGCAATAGCCCCATCTGCTGTTGCTGTAACAACCTGTCTTAAAGGCTTTTCTCTTATGTCCCCAGCTGCAAATACCCCTTCTATGTTGGTTTCCATTTTGTCATTGGTAATTATATATCCGCTTTCATTCATCTGGATTTTTTCCTTAAATAAATTGTTTATTGGTAGATATCCAGTAAAAACAAATATACCGAAAGTACCATCCTCTTCATCAGCAAAGTATTCGTGAGTTTCACCAGTTTTGGTATTTTTAAATACTGCTGATTCTAATATTCCATTACCCTTTATTTCGCTGACAACAGTATCCCACATAAAATGAATCTTTTCATTTTTGAAGGCCTTTTCCTGTATAGACTTTGCAGCCCTTAGCTCATCTCTTCTATGAACTACTGTAACTTTTCTAGCAAACTTTGTTAGATAAAGAGCCTCTTCAATAGCAGAGTCTCCCCCACCAACTACAAAAACCTCTAAATCCTGAAAGAAATCTGCATCACAGGTTGCACAGTAAGATACTCCTTTACCAATTAATTCATTTTCTCCAGGACATCCAATATGTCTAGGTGCTGCCCCTGTGGCAATAATTACGGTTTTAGCCTGATATTCCTCATTTTCACCTTTCAACACCTTGATCTTTTCACTAAAATCTACTGCTTTTATAGTGTCCTTTTTTCTTTCAGCGCCGAAGTGCTCAACCTGTTCTTCCATTCTAGCTATTAAGCTCGGGCCTGTAGCATCTTTTACTGATCCAGGATAATTGGCTACCTCATCTGTAATTACGATTTGTCCTCCTACCTTACCTCTTTCAATTATTAAGGTTTTCAGTCTAGCTCTTGCTGCATACAAGCCAGCGGAAAGTCCTGCCGGTCCAGATCCTAAGATAATAACGTCATATATATTATTCATACCACACCTTCTTTTTTAATATTTTAATAATATTTACTTACTACTGAGATAAATCTGCTTTTAGTTCACCATTTTCAGATACTACTATTTCTTCTTTAACTTGCTCTTCCCGAAGAGCCTTGTATATGCTGTAGCACATAATGAGCATGATCAACATGAATGGAAAGGCAGCAGCAATAGAAGCGGTCTGGAGTGTCTTTATGGCAGCAGTACCCCCTACTAGAATAAGCATTATAGTGACAGCCCCCTGGGCAATTCCCCAAAACCCGCATAGTTTTTTACTTGGGTTAAGATCTCCTCCCGATGTCAGCATGCTCAGTACATAGGTCGCTGAATTAGCAGCTCCTGCAAAAGACGCGATGATCAGGATAATCGCTAGCGGCGCAGTGATGAAATAAAGTGGTAGGTGCTGCAACGTTGCAAATAAAGCGGTGGAAACATCGGTTTTAACAGCTGCCTGAATGGCACCCTGTGACAATGCATCTAGATTAAAGGCAGCTCCCCCATAGATTGCAATCCATATGAGGCAGAAACCAGAAGGCAGGAACACTGATGCAAGTATGAATTCGCGAATAGTACGTCCTCTGGAAACACGTGCTATGAACTGACCTACAAATGCTGCCCAGGCAATATACCAAGCTCTATAGAATATCGGCCAGGCTTTAGTCCATTCAACATTGCCCATCCACAGACTCTGTCCGATAAAGTTTTGAATGTAATCACCAAGGGTGTGAGTAAAATTATTTAGTATAAATACCATTCCACCAAAGAGGAAAATAAATATCATAAATCCAATTGAAAGCCATACCTTCACGTCAGCAACAGCCTGCATCGCCTTATGCAGTCCGGATACGGTGGCTAGAGTAAATATCGCTGTCATGATTGCGATAACAATAGCAGTAATACCAGGTGTCGCTTTAATTCCCCAGATATATTGTATTCCTGTAGCAATCTGACCAGCCCCCAGTCCCAAGCTGGTTGCTACACCAAACATCGTCGCAAATACTGCTATTACATCGATGGCTTTACCGATAGGTCCCCGAATACGGTCACCAAGGATTGGGTAAAAAGCTGAACTGATTAGGCATGGAAGACCTTTTCGATACTGGAAATATGCCAGAGCTAAACCGCAAACGGCGTAAATAATCCATACATGAATACCGAAGTCATTAAATACAATCCGCATGGCATCATGCATAGCTTGCTCAGTCCCCGGTTGTCCTACAGGTGGTGACATATAGTGAACCATCGGTTCAGCAATTGACCAAAAAACCATTCCGATGCCCATTCCACCTCCAAATAGCATAGTAAACCACTGGAAATTTGTAAATTCCGGTTTTTCATCATCCAATCCTAGCTTAATATTACCAAAGCGGCTGAGAGCAATAGTAAATATAACCACTGTAAAGACAGATACTGATATAAGATATAGCCAACCAAAATTAGTAGTTAAAAATGCTAACACACCATTAGCTGCTTTGGCCATTTGAGATGGCAGAATTATACTAAATGCTACAAATACCAGAGCTATACCTGCAGAAACATACAGAACCGACCGGTCTTTTGATTTTTGTTCATTTGACATATTTAATTTTCCCCCCTTCGTAAAACTAATCTAAAATAGGTCTCATCCATTTTGACAAGACCTATTTAGTTATATGAAACTCCTTCTCCTTTCGTCGAATGAGTAAGCGATTTAGATTTTTACTTTAAAAACAGTTTGCTCCTCAATATCAGTTGCTAGAGCATCTAAAGCTACACCAACTCTGTGATATCTTAACTTCCACTGTGCCTCTTTAGAATCTGCAGGGTTTCCTAGTGGATATGGTATGGAAATAGTCGGTACTATTCTATTTGAACCTACTGTTGTTGCTACGGGAATAAGATTACACATTTGAACAACTGGGAATCCAGCTCTTTCAATTTCTTTTACCATTGTTGCACCGCAACGTGTACAAGTTCCTCAGGTGGAAGTTAGTACAACTGCATCTACATTGGCTGCTTTTAAATCTTCAACAATTTCTCTTGCCATTCTTGCAGCTTCACCTTGGGTAGTTCCAGTTCCAACAGTGGAATAGAAATACTCATGAAGCTTACCCATTTTTCCTTCTTTTTCATAGGCTTTAAAGGCATCTAATGGAACTATTACATTTGGATCTGCATCAGCAGCTGCAGGGTCAAATCCCGCATGTATTGTTTTATATACTCCACCCTCTAATCTATCTAATTGTGATACATTATATTTACCCCATCTTGTTGCTGAAGCAGATTGTATTCTATCAGGGTTGTCCACAGGAACTATACCTCCTGTTGTTACACAAGCTATAGTCACTTTACTTAAATCCTTGATAGCTGGTGCTATTGGCACTCTATCCATCTTAGGAATAGGCAGTTCAGTTTGGAACTCTTCACCTTTTAATTTCTTTAACATCATTTCCACTACTCTATCAGCAGCTGGTTTTCCTGATTCAAGCCAAACCTGATGTCTCTTACCTCTTCCGTAATATCCTTCCTCTTCTGCAGAAAGAAGCTTCTCTCCACTTAATACTTTATTTCCAAAGTCAGCCATTGCCTTTATGTCTTTTCTCATTCTTCCAGCATTGTTTCCGCCTTTGAATATATACACATCCTTCTTAAACATTTCAACACCAGGGTTTTCAATGTGCATAGAAGATATAACTGGTACATTAAATTTTTCTTTTACAGCTTTGCATATAACTCCACAAGCATTTCCATATCTTCCAGCCTGGAATGCAGGGCCTGCAAAGAATATGTCAAATTCCTTACCTTCTAAGAATCCTAATATTGTCTCTACTGCTTCCTTTTCATTAGATCCCATGAAGTTATCTCCACATATTATTGTGTGGGTAACTTCTGCATCTTTTAGTTGTTTGTTTAATTCTAAAGCTGGCCCAACTAAACCCTCTCTTATTTCTGGAGAAAAATCTGCTTTATCTTCTCCACCTATCTGTCCAAAGAATTGATTTATATATAAAATTGCTTTTTTCATCTAAACTGCACCTCCTTAAAACTCTCTCATTGTTTTTGGTGACCATCCTGAGGCTTGATCTCCGCAGAACATTGCGTTGTTTTCCATAATAATTGAACCGTCTTCTCTAACAGAAGGTCCTAAAATTTCATCGTTTGCCCAACCTCCAGATAAACCATCTCTAGCTAAAGATTGTAGTTCACCTATAACAGTTTCCATAGGAGGAAGCTCTATTAACTCTGAAACGTTTCCAGTGGATACAATAGCATCTGCTTTTATATCTAAGGATACTAATGGCTGAGATTCTCCATCTCTTCCAGTACATTCGTTAGTAATACCACAGGTTTTAACTCCAGCCTCTTCTAGTGCAACTATGCAAGCTATAAAGTCTGCATCAGGATTTCCATAACCTTCTTCTGCAACAATCGCCCCATCTGCTCCTAAGGATTTTGCCATTTGAGCAACAAATAAAGCTGCACGTTTCTTTTGTTCTAATGCTACATTAAGATTAGACATTATAACCCCTAAAAAGTTAAGTGTCTTTCCGTGTTCAGCATAAAGTCTCTTAATGGTTGGATTATTCTGAAAATCATAGGTTGACCACTTTGATGAACAAGGCATAAAACTTCCTGAAATCAAAGCTCCATCTAAAACTTCATTGGGATGCATAAAAGTAGGTACCATATGATTTGTATCCCATCCATACACTAAATCGTTGTATCCCATTTCCTCCATCTGTGATTGAGGCTGCATTACAAATACAACAGATGGCAATTCTTGAACCTCTTTTGATCTCTTTATAACTGGCTCTAATTCAAAAGTCTCTATATCTTCTGGCTCTAAATCCTTAACACAGTTTCCTATAAACTCTGCTAATTTATGTCCTGCCCATCTTAAGGCCTTATTCTTCTTCTGCTGTTCATGTTTCTCAAAGTCCTCGTCTGTGTCTCCTACAAGTACAATATTCTTTAATTGAGAATAATAAGTATATTTTGCCCCTTCTCCACTCATATCTATTAAGCCATCCTGGAATCCTCCCCAGTGCTTTCCAACCACTAAGACGCTGCAGCCTTTAAGTGCATGAGTTCGTCCATCACCTACGGCCACCACATCTCCTGTAACACCTGGAAATAAGGTATTGCCATTTACTTTTACCCTTGGCTCAATTGCCTCTTTTACAGGAACTAATCGAACCTTATCTCCTGGCTTTACAATTAATAAGTCTGCCTCTGTAATATGTTCATCTTCTAAAACAAAATCTAGTGCCTCTTGCTTGTTTACTGTTAAGATTCCATTTTTGTAAGAGGTCTTCTCTCCAAAAACAATATCTTTTACATAAAAATTTCCAATTTCTAATTTCACTTATATCCCACCCCTTCTACATAAATATAAATGTTTTCAATTTTACTATGACATGTAACTAATACAATAATTTAACAGTACTGCTTTGATTAAATATTATCATAATTGCGACTATTTTGTAAACACAATTATATTATAATCATGATTATATTTTTATAACAATAACAAATAGCTATTATTAAAAAATGTAATAATAGCCTCAAGTCATTTATTTTGTAGGTTAAGAGCGTATAATCTAAACTTTTATTATAGAAATTATTAATACTATTTATTATTTTTCGTAATAAGAAAGCTTTACTTTCAAAAAATGCGAATCTAGGATATAATTATTTGTGTTTACTAATATGGTAAAATATTTACAAGATGGTGATTT
Source organism: Clostridium tanneri (assembly GCF_033659955.1). Lineage (NCBI taxonomy): Bacteria > Bacillati > Bacillota > Clostridia > Eubacteriales > Clostridiaceae > Clostridium > Clostridium tanneri. The sequence continues at coordinate 74,965 of NZ_JARUJP010000017.1, read as the reverse complement.
CAATGGAAATGGATAAAAAGGCTATTCAAAGAAAACGTATGATGAAATATTTTATAGATGCAGTTGAGAAAATAATACAAGAAGAAGGTATTGAGTTTGTTACTATTAGAAAAGTTTCTGATATAGCTGGCTTTAATAGTGCTACAATTTATAACTACTTTGGTAACTTAAATGAACTATTATTTTTTAGTTCAATAAAATATTTAGAGGACTATGCTCACGATCTTCCTAATTATACTAATAGCTGTAGCAATTCTTTAGACACTTTTATGGGTATATGGAGATGTTTTTGTCTTCATTCATACAAAAATCCAAGAGCATACTATAATCTTTTTTTTGAAGAAGGGGTGAACCCTTCCAATAGTTCAATTAGGAACTACTTTCATATTTTTTCTGATGAACTAAGCAATCAGTCAGAAGAGCTACTTCCAATGTTACTAGGTGAAAGAATATATGATAGAAACTTAACGATTTTAAAGAAATGTGCCAAGGATGGTTTTATAAAAGAGGAAGATTTAGAAGAAATTAATGAAATGATTTTGCTGATTTATCACAGCATGCTTTATAGAGTACTAAAGCATCAATGCAGCTATACCGCTGAAGAAGCAACTGAGAAAACTTTAAGCTACATAGGTCATACAATAAACTCTTTTAGAAATACGAACTCTAAAGCTTAGTATTTTTTCATACCTTTGGGGACAGTTCACAATTATTCAACATATCAGAATAATTGTGAACTGTCCCTTTAATTGCCGAAAAATTGTAGAGTGTCCCCTAAAAGATATAATGATTTGCTGCTCTTATGAATATATATCTTATAAACGTAATTATTAATTTATATAACTTATGAGGAGGAGTATTAATTGGATAAAGAAGATTACTTATTTAACCCACTTACAAATACAGAAACCCTCATGAATACATTAAACACTCTGCTTGAAAATTCCTATGAAGGTATTATAGTAATAGATAAAGATGGTATCATAACTACTGTCAATAGTTCCTTTGCTAGATTTTTGTTAACAAAGCCAGAAGAAATAACAGGAAAACATATTTTAGAAGTATCTCCTGACAGCAAATTAGTAAACATTCTAGAAACAGGGAAAATAGAAATTGGTGAACTTGCCTACCTAGGAAAAAACAAAATGATAGTTATGCGTATACCAATCTTTAAAGATGATGAAATAGTAGGTGCTATAGGAAAAATACTATTTAGAGACATAAAGGAATTAAAATCCCTTGTAAAAAAGATTGATATGATGGAAAATGAACTTAAATATTACAAAGGTAAGTGCAATGGAACTCAGGGGGCTAAATATGATTTCACCAATATCATATCTGTAAGTGATAAGCGAAGTGAAATGGTGCAACTGGCTAAAAAAGTATCTAGGACAGATTCTACAGTTTTAATTACAGGTGAGACTGGCACAGGTAAGGAATTAGTTGCTCATTCCATACATAACAATAGCCTCCGACGCTATGGTCCTTTTGTAAGAATTAACTGTGCTGCTATTCCAAAAGAACTCCTAGAAGCAGAGCTCTTCGGCTATGAAAAAGGAGCCTTCACCGGTGCAAAATCTGAGGGAAAACCTGGTAAATTCTCTGCGGCAAATGGTGGAACTATATTCTTAGATGAAATAGGAGACATGCCTCTCTCTATGCAAACTAAGCTTTTAAGAGTCCTTCAAGAAAAAGAAGTTCAGCCTGTTGGTGCAAATTATGTACTGGACTTAGATGTTAGGGTTATAGCCGCTACAAATAAGAACTTAAAGGAAATGGTGAAGCAAAATAAATTTAGGGAGGATTTATATTACAGACTTAATATTATAGCTCTTACTGTCCCTCCTTTAAGAGAAACCAAAAATGACCTTATTCCTTTAGCACAGAAAATAGTCAATGAGTTCAATGATAAGCTAAATTTAAATATCAAAGGGGTTTCTGAGGAGGTTATAGAAACTTTTAAAAGATATAACTGGCCTGGAAATATCCGTGAGCTTCATAATGTGCTGGAAATAGGGGTAAATTTCTGTGAAAAAGATGTAATTGAGCTTAAGGATTTACCTACCTCCTTTTTAGAAAATTTTAAAGAGAGCTGTAAAGATGTAGCAATTACTAGAGAAGATACGGAAGTGCTATGCTTAAAAGATGCAATAACTCTTGCAGAAATAAATGCCATAAAAAAGGCATTAGCCTCTACCAAGGGTAACAAGGCAAAGGCAGCTAAAATACTTGGAATTCACCGCTCAAGTCTCTACCAAAAGTTAACCCAGTATCATCTTAGCTTTTGATATATTAAATTATATTTATTTAACCCTGTTGTGTTTTTTAATAAACTGTAGTATAATCAAGAAAAATTGAAGAACTATCAATGTTTTCTAGGGTTCCGCAGCTTTTTAGTTGGTCTGGTCCGAGAGAAAACACACAGGATGTCTGTGACCACGGTGGGATAAAAGCCCAGGAGGATTATTTTTAATTCCTCTTGGGCTTTTTTTGTTTTATTAATTATAAGGAGGTTTTTCTATGAACTATATAATCGAAAATAAGTGGCTAATATTAATATGTTTAGAGGTTCTTGCTTGGTCTTCAACTTTTTTTATGCTATATGCAAGATATGGCCTTAATTCCTCAGCTCTTTTTAAGGTTGGTACCGTGCTGACTATTTTAACAGGGGTAATTCCACAGGTTACATTGGGGATAGTTAACTTTATATCTTCTAGAAAGATAGATTTGTTTACTGTTATAATAGTTGTTTTAATTATCTATGGATCTACTTTAGGTCGTAAAAAAATTAAACAATTAGATCTATGGGCTAAAAACAAATTCCAAAGCCAGTAGAAACAATTTCGTTATATTTCTTCACTGACAGCTTAACATACTGTAGAAACTTTTGCACATGTCTTATTTTATAGACATGTGTTTTTTCTTTATAATAAACAAACCGTTAACAAAGTGTCTGATAATCTATACATCTTCTCTTTTTATTAAAAGTTAATTAAATTAAACTTTTCCGCAAATCTACCTCTTATTTTAAAAATATTTTTTATGATATCTGACTGTGAAACAGGGCTTTAATGACAACTTTCCTTAGTCCAATCTTATATGATAATTCAATTTACTAACAAGGTGGCATAAGTATTGCTATATATAAAAGCGGGATAACTAATAATTCACTATTTAGGGGGTATATAAAATGAATTTTAAGCTTACAACTGAGCAGGAAATGATAAAAAATATGGTTAGAGAATTTACTGAAAAGGAAGTAGCACCTTATGATGGGGAAATGGATAAAAAGGGAGAATTTCCTTGGCATATTATCGACAAGATGAGAGAAAACGATATATTCGGTATTCCTTTTCCTGAAGAGTATGGCGGTGCTGGAGCAGATGCAATTTGCGAAGCAATTACTTTAGAAGAACTTGGTCGCGGAAGTGCCAGTGTTGCAATCACTTTAGATGCACATATGCTTTGTGCTAACCCTATGCATCTTTTTGGAACAGAGGAGCAAAAGAAAAAATATCTCCCTGACTTAGTATCTGGTAAAAAACTTGGAGCTTTCGGCTTAACAGAACCTTGTGCTGGCTCCGATGCTGCCGGAATACAAACTATGGCTAAACTTGAAGGAGATCATTATGTTTTAAATGGACGTAAGGCATGGATAACTAATTTCAGTGTTGCTGATGTTTATATAATAGCTGCTAAAACAAACCCTGATGCAGGAGTGAAGGGAATTAGTGCTTTTATAGTTGAAAAAGGAACTCCTGGTTTTATTATCGGTGATAAGGAAGACAAAATGGGAGTAAGAGGCTCAGATACTGGAGAATTAATATTTGATAACTGTAAGATACCAAAGGAAAATCTTTTAGGTTCAGAAGGTCAGGGCTTTAAAATAGCTATGATAGCATTAGACTCTGGAAGAATGGGTGTTGGCGCCTTTGGAGTAGGTATTGCTCAGCATGCCATGGAGGAAGCTATAAAATACGCAAATCAAAGAACAGCCTTTGGAAAGAATATAGGAAAATTCCAGGCAATTCAGTTTATGATTGCAGACATGGCTACAGAAATTGCTGCAGCAAGAAATCTAGTATATGCAGCAGCCTTTAAAAGAGATTGTAAGGAAAGGTTCTCCTTAGAAGCAGCTATGGCTAAATTATACTCCGCTGAGGCTGCAATGAAGATTACTAAAAACGCTATTCAAGTCTTCGGTGGATATGGCTATAGCAGAGAATATCCTGTAGAAAGACTTTTAAGGGATGCTAAGATTCTTGAAATTGGCGAAGGTACATCAGAAATCTTAAGAATGGTTATTGGCGGAAGCATGGTTAAGTAAAAACTTCAAAAGGAGAGGAGGTACTATAGCTTTGAATATAGTTGTGTGCATAAAACAAGTTCCAGATTCTATGGAAGTAAAAATAAATCCAAAGACAAATAACTTAGACAGAGAGGGCATCAAAAGTGTGATGAATCCCTTTGATAAAAACGCCTTAGAGGAAGCCTTAAGAATTAAAGAAAGTCACGGAGGTAAAGTCACTGTAATTAGTATGGGACCTCCTCAAACAGAGAGCATTTTAAGAGAAGCACTGGCTATGGGCTGTGACGAAGCAGTACTTTTAAGTGACAGGGCCTTCGCCGGTGCAGATACTATAGCAACAAGCTATGTTTTAGCAAGGGCAATTGAAAAATTACAGGATAAAACAGACATTATATTCTGCGGCAAACAAGCAGTAGACGCAGACACTGGACAGGTAGGCCCTGGTATAGCTGAAAGACTTCAAATTGCTCAAATTACCTTTGTAGAAAAGGAAGAAATATTAGGTAATAAAATACAGGCTAGAAGGGAACTTGAAGATGGTTATGAAATAGTTGAGGCTTCTCTGCCAGTGCTGATAACTATTACAGATAAGATAAATACTCCTAGATATACAAAACCAATAAATATTATGAAAGCTGCTAAAAAGAAAATCACAGTTTGGAACTTAAAAGACCTGGATCTGCCAGAAGAAAAAGTAGGGCAAAATGGATCACCTACTCAAGTATGCAGACTTTATATACCACAGCCTAAGGGAAAAGCAGAAATATTTGAAGGAGAAGCAGAAGCCTTATGCGATAAACTCCTCCAAAAATTAATAAAGGATAAAGTGATTTAATAAGGAGGTTGGCCCTAATGATAAATGAATATAAAGGCATATGGGTTTTTGCAGAGCAAAGAGAAGGTAAGCTTCAAGAGGTAACCCTTGAACTGCTAGGTAAATCTAGAATAATGGCAGACAAAATAAAGGATAAGGTAACTGCCTTGCTGCTAGGAGAAAATGTATCCCATTTATCTGATGAGTTAATTTCCTATGGAGCAGATTCTGTGGTTATTGTAGAAGATAGCAGCCTAAAAGCCTACCAGACAAATGCTTACACTTCAGCAATTCGTCAAATCGTTAATAAACATAAACCATCTATTTTGCTTTTCGGAGCTACTACTATAGGAAGAGACCTAGCTCCTAGACTTTCTACTAGGCTAGAGACTGGACTTTCTGCTGACTGTATAGACTTGGAAATAGATAAGGACGGTATCTTAATTCAAACTAAACCATCCTTCGGCGGAAACATTATGGTAGAGATTATTTGTCCTAATCGCAGACCTCAAATGGCTACTGTAAGGCCTAAGGTACTGGGAACACCAGAGAAAGATTTAAAACGAAAAGGCTCCAAAGTCTTTGAGACTGTATCTATAAATCCTACTGATATTCTCACAACACTAATTAAATCAGTAAAAGAAACTACCTCTGCTGAGAAGATTGAAGATGCTTCTATCGTTGTAGCTGGTGGCAGAGGCATGCAGAATAAAGAGAATTTCGACAAGCTATATCCACTAGCTGATGTATTAGGAGCTATGGTTGGAGGTACAAGACCTGCTGTAAATGAAGGCTGGATTGGCGAAGATAAACAAATAGGACAAAGCGGTAAAACAATTTCTCCAAAACTTATGATTTGTTGTGGTATTGGTGGTGCAGTTCAGTATCTTGTAGGTATGCAAACTGCTGAAACAGTTATCGCAATAAATAAGGATCCTAATGCTGCTATATTTAATTATGCCGACTACGGTATTGTAGGAGACTGCAGCGAGATTATTCCTATTTTAACAGAAAAGTTAAGGAGTTTGCTGAGAAAGTAGGATGTTATTATTTATTGAAAATATTTAAACGACTAACCTTTCCATAGGGCGAAAACCCTATCTGAATTCTAAGAATTTTGTTTGTAAATTTATATAAGAAACTGATATTAAGTTTTATAAGGGGGATATAAAAATGCCTGAAATTTTAAGTATGGAAGAAGCTCTAAAGAAATATGTTAAAAATGGCTCAAGTGTTATGATTGGGGGATTTTTAGGTTGTAACACTCCATTAATGGCTGTAGATAAGATAGTAGAGCTAGGAATAAAGGATTTAACAGTTTTATCTGCAGTAAACTCCTTTCCTGGTGGTGGATGTGAAATAGGCTTACTTTTCGATAAGGGATTAGTCAAGAAATTTATAGGTTCTCATATAGGAACTAATCCTACTGCAGTTAAACAGTATATGGCAGGTAGTCTTGAAGTAGAATATTATCCTCAAGGCAGCTTTATAGAAAAGGTTCGCTGTGCTGCTGCTGGACTTGGAGGAATTTTAACTCCTACTGGACTTGGAACACTGCTTGAGGAAGGCAAAGAAAAAATAACTGTAGCTGGAAAAGAATACTTGCTAGAAACTCCTCTAACAGCGAATGTTGCTATAATCAAAGCTCAAAAGGCAGACAAAATGGGTAACTTAGTTTACAGCGGAACACCAAACACAAACCCTATAATGGCAGGCGCTGCAGCGGTTACAATTGTTGAAGTTGAAGAAATAGTTGAAACTGGCACTATTAATCCAGAAGATGTAGGTACTCCAGGAATTTTTATTGATGCTATCTGCGTAGGCTACTCCTTTGAACAGTATCGTGAGAAGATGAGAGCAATGTGTAATAATATAGGCGGTTTAAAATAAAGGGGGTATCATAATGGATATGAAAAATAGAATAGCAAAAAGAGCTGCTCAAGAATTTAAAGACGGTATGGTAGTTAACTTAGGCTTCGGTGTTCCAGTTTTAGCAGGAAACTATATTCCCGAAGGAGTAAAGGTTATCCTTCAATCGGAAAATGGAATTTTAAATTTCGGTGCTAACGCTAAAAAAGGCGAAGATAATCCATTCATCTGTGGTGCTGGTGGCCCACCATTAACTACATTACCAGGCTGCTCTATATTTGATTTAGCTACCTCTTTCCTAATTATAAGAGGGGGACATGTAGACATGACAATACTAGGTGCTCTAGAGGTTGATCAGGAAGGAAATATAGCAAACTGGGCAATACCTTATGGCAACGGAAAATATGGTCCAGGAGTTGGCGGTGCTATGGACTTGCTTGTAGGTGCTAAGAAGGTTGTAGCTACTATGACTCATACTGCAAAGGATGGTTCTTCTAAGATTTTAAAGAAATGTGCCCTTCCTCTTTCTGCAGCTAAAGCAGTAAACTTGATTATTACAGAACTGGCAGTTATGGAAGTTACTGATAAGGGACTAGTTCTAAGAGAAATAGCTCAAGGCACTACTCTAGAGGAAGTTATTAAAAAAACTGATGCCGAGCTAATTGTTCGAGAAGACTTGAAGGTAAGCGACATTCTATAGGGACGGTTCACAACTTTTCAACAGACTCTTACATGGGGACAGTTCACAACTTTTCAGCAGCTTAGGGGACAGTCTACAATTATTCCACATTACAAATAGGGTTTATTTTTAATTATGCTAGCGAAAAATTGTGAACTGTCCCCTTTATCTGTGGAATAATTGTGAACTGTCCCTAACTTTTTCTTATTTTGCTATTGACTTCATTAAATCTTTCTAATATAATAAATCTTGTCGATGAAGATATGCTGAAGTGGCGGAACTGGCAGACGCACAGGACTTAAAATCCTGCGGGCCTTAAAACCCGTACCGGTTCGATTCCGGTCTTCAGCACCAAAAGATGAGGTATTTTATATCTCATCTTTTTTTATTTTTATTTAATTAAAAAATATCTTAATATGGACTTTATATACATGTATATGCTCTGCCTCTTCTCTTCAAGCTAAACTTGCCTATCAGTGATATGGCAGCATTTAAGAGCTAGTTCAACTACATTCTTGCTTCACTTTTAAATCATAGTGCGGAGATAAAGGTATATAATTAAGGATATAATACCTAAAATCATCCTTAGTACTCTACTTTTTTTGTTTATCACTATCTCAATAAATAATACCCCTGCCACTATGATCCATATTTCTCCAATAAGAAGCAACCCTAAAAGCGTCAGAATGGAAAATCCAAGTATGGGAGTGGCTAAAAATAATGATATTATAAAAATACCACCTAAAAAGATAAGTCTTATTCTAAGGGAATACTGTTTATAATAGGAAAATGCTATGAAGCATATAATAATACACAAAGGTATCCACTGAATAATCATATATAATTCCTCCATTTTACTAAAATGACCGTATCATTTAATAATTCTAATACTTAATATACTGCACTATATTAACTCTACTTTATTCTATTAATTATGCTATTGGCGCATTTTTATTGGCAGTATTTATATAACAGAAATTTTTATGATGTTAAAAACAGGTATATAGATAGAGGTGTAGCGTGTAGAAGGCTTCTAATAAGTGATTAGAAACTTTCTACACACTACACCTCTATTTAACCCACTGATATTTAGTGTCTTAAAGGATTTGCTACACAATATTGTACAAAATCCTATACTGTTATTACCTTTGTAAAAGCTAAAACAAGTATTATTATACCAATAAATATTCTATAAATAGCAAATATCCTCATTGGTTTTCTCTTTAAGAAATTTAGAAACTTTTCAACAACTACTAATGCTACTAGGAAGGATACAACAAAACCTACTACTAGTGCGATGATTTGCGTAGTATCCATTGCAATTTTTACTTTTAACAATGAATATCCAGAAGCAGCTACCATCGTCGGTAAAGCTAAGAAAAAGGAGAACTCAGCTGCTGCAAAGTTATTTAATCCACTTATCCAAGCACCCATTATAGTAGATGCAGATCTTGACATTCCCGGCCATAGTGCAAGACACTGGAAACATCCTATTTTAAAAGCTTGTACCAAGTTTACATCATCTATACTTCTAGTTTTATTTCCTCTTCTAAATTTATTCTCCATGAATATCATTACAAATCCACCAACTACAAGAGCAAAGGCTACTGTAACAGCATTAAATAGCTTTGCCTTTATAAGATCATCAAGTAAAAGTCCTACTACAGCTGATGGTATAAAAGCTACGATAACATTAAGCCATAGCTTAAAACCCCACTTGCCTGGTGCAAGGTTTTTTAATGAGTTAAATATTTTATTCCAGTATAAAACTACGATTGCAAGTATAGCTCCAAGTTGGATTACTATTTCAAACATATCAACATACTCTTTTGGGTATGCTGGAGCTTGAAAGTTAATTAAGTTGCCTACTATAATCATATGTCCTGTAGAAGATACTGGTAGAAATTCTGTTATTCCTTCCACTATACCAATTATAGCTGCTTTAAGCATAAGTATTATTTCCATTATTCACACTCACTCTCTTATTTCATTTTATAGCACAATTTTTATTATACTATTTTTAACAATAGCAATACAATATGTAATTGTTATATAGATTCCCTCACCTTATAGGCGGCTTAGTTTTTCTTAAAACACAATGTACCAAATACCTCATATTTATCAGTATTAACCTTGGTAAAGTTAACACTGATAAGAGACATCTGGTACCGTGTCCTAAAATAGCTGATACAATGATATAGGCAGAGGCTAAACCTCTGCTTGTATGCATATCCTTATCTTTTCAATTCTTTTTTCCTTAAGTTCCTCAATATTAAATATAAAGTTTTCATATTCTATATTTTCTTCTTCAGCACTTTCAGGTATACGTCCAAGAAGGTCGATTATAAATCCGCTTATAGTATCGTAACCCTCATTTTCAATATTGGTATGGAAATACTCATTAAAATCATTAATTGAAAGCATACCATCTATTAAAAAAGTAGCATCATCTACTTTATTTATTTCTGGTTCGTCATCATCATATTCATCCTCAATATTTCCCATAACCTCTTCTATAAGGTCTTCTATGGATACTATTCCTGAAAAGCCTCCGTATTCGTCTATCAATATTGCTAAGTGATTTTTAGACTCTTGAAGTTCTTTAAACAACTCATCTATATTTTTTGTTTCTGGAACAAAATATGGTACATGTAATATTCCTTTGATGTCCACATTTTCAAAACCATGTTTTCTAGCTTCAACAAAGAAATCTTTCATATAAAGAATACCTATAATGTTATCACTATCTCCTTCATACACAGGTACTCTTGAATATCTTTCTTCTATCAATTCATCTAAATATTCATTTAATGGTTTTTCTATATCAATTAAATATACATCAGTTCTTGGTGTCATAACCTCATAGGCCAACTTATCGTCGAACTCAAATATACTATTTATCATTTCTTTTTCAGTTTCATTTATTACTCCATGTTCCTGTCCAACTTCCACCATGGACTTAATTTCCTCTTTTGACACCTTTTCATCCAGACCTTCTTTATCTAGACCTGATAAATTCACCAAAATATTAGTTGATGATGAAAGTAGTCTTACAAAGGGTACAGTTATTTTAGAGATATATGCTATAGGTTTTACAGAAAACATTGCAATTGCCTCTGCCTTCTGCAGTGCTACTCTTTTTGGAAATAGCTCTCCAAATACCAATGTTATATAAGATAGTATTATAGTTACTGTTATTAGGGCTATTTGTCCACTATACGGTATGCCAAAACCATTTAAGTAATGGGCAAAATCATCTGATAGCCCGGTAGCGGCAGAAGCACTTGAGAAAAATCCAGCAAGGGTTATACCTACCTGTATAGTAGATAAAAACTTAGTTGGCTCTTCCATAAGCTTTATTAAGAGCTGTGCTTTTTTGTTTCCTTCTTCTGCTAGAAGCTTTATCTTGTTCTTGTTTAACGATACTATAGCCATTTCTGCTGATGCAAAGAATGCATTAATTAATGTTAAAACAGCTATTAGAATCAGCTGGGAAGTTATATTCCCCGGCTCAGGTTCTGATTGCATTAATAATTCCTCCTAAATATTTAAAATATATCATTATAATAATATCATAAATCCTATGCTTATTTATGTATAAATCAATATTTTAACTATTTATTAATATTTAATTTCTTCATTGTATATATTACATATATTTTTTTTACCGCTATGCTTAATACAACAAATAGTGGAATGCCCACAAAGGCGCCTAGGATTCCAAATAGAGTTACGCTTATAATTACTATTAAAATTACTGCTAAGGGATGTACATTTAACTTGTTTCCAATAATATTAGGAGTTATCAAATTCCCTTCTACTTGCTGTACAACCAGAGATATTACTATAATCTTTATTATCATTGCCCAGTTTATAGTTAAAGCGATAAACAATGCCGGTATTATACCTAAAAAAGGTCCTATAAATGGTATAATAGAAGTTATCATAGAAAAAAAAGCCATTAATAGAGCATTAGGCATTCCAATAATTAGATATCCAATATACATTAAAACACCAATTATCACTGCCACCATTAATTGCCCTGATATATAAATAGATAGTACACTGTCTATTTGAATAAACATATCCCTTATCTGGTTTCTATAATTTACAGGAACTATTTGCATTGACCACTCTGCAAACTTTTTGTCTTCTTTTAAAAAATAAAATAGAATAAACGGCACTAGTATAACCTGGGTTCCTATACTTCCTATTTGAGAGAATATTCCTACTGCACTTCCGCCTATCTTTACTATTGCTTCTCTTGATGTTTCTAGTAAATTCTGAGTAAACTGGAACTGGGATAGTACTCCACCTAACCTATTATCCACTGTGGTAAGATAATTACGAACAGAATCCATGTTATAAGAAAAGGATCCTGTGAACTCCTTCTTTACCGCTACACCACCAAAAACTATTACTGTGAATAAAGCAGATATAAATATTAGCATAGTTAAAATTATTAGGATACTCTTATTTTTATTCTTACTTTCAAGCTTTTTTATTACAGGTCTTAATGCATAATATAGGAATAATGATATCACCATAGGTATAAGCAGTACATTTATGACACTTTTTAAAGGTGTCAGTACATAACTCACTTTATTTAAAAGTATAACTATCACCAATAGCAAACTAATATTAAGCAATATTATGGTATGTTTGTTAATATTCAAATAAAATCTCCTCCAAATTGTTACTAATCATATTATTAACAATTTAGAGGAGATTTAATCTGTATTAAGCTATATTTTTTAGTTGATTTAAGCCTTCTATTATTTTACTTATGTGATAATTAAATACTATATTATTAATATCATCACCGCTCTTTTCGATATCCATATCACATTGAAAAAGCTCTTTTACCTTTATGTAATTTTCCTCATTTAAACTATAACCCTTTTTCAGAGATTCAGTTATTTTTAAATGCATGTATATATCTTTACAAACCTCAATACTGTTCTTTATCCTGTCCATACCTAGTACTTCCTGTTTTTTTATTCTCAACTCTGATAAACAGATTTTAAGAATCTCTTCAAGCTTTGAAATCTCATCATTCATGCTTTGTAAGTCAATTTCCTTATTGTTGCAAAGTTTATCTTGTACAAAGGTAAATATCCTGTCTACTATAGCAATACGGGCCTCATAGACCTTGCCGATATATTCTGGCGGAGATATGAAATAGTTAACCAAAACTGCTACTATAATACCTAAAAAGGTATCAAAGGTCCTATTTAGACTGTAGGCAACTGGTCCTCTATCCTGTAGGCTCAGCATAATTACAAGGAATACTGTACAGGATATGGTTACGGACTTCTTCCAATTAAAAGAGTTGCAAATGTATATTATTATAATAATTCCTATTCCTGAAAGAGCTGTGTTTCCTGGACTTATAATAGCAAATATAAGCCCGATAAAAGCACCTACTATTGTTCCAAGCATTCTGTTTTTCCCAGCTTTAAAGGAATCTGAAACTGAATTTTGCATGGCCATTACTGCTGCTACTGCTGCATAAAAAATATAATCACTATTAAAGAACTTGGACAACTCTACACAAATTGACACTGAAATTGCGGTTTTTATCGTCCTCATCCCAATCTTCCCTAACTTCATCATAGCACCTACCTTAAAGAAACCTGACTTATTTTCATAATCTAAAGTTTTATTTTAACATATTCTATTAGCAGCTACTACATTTTAAAGAAAAAACCTCGTTTTCTTTAGTTTCTACGAAAACGAAGTTTTTTAACAACTTACATATTTATTTTAAAATCCTGTCTACAGATAGTTAACAGTTTTCGTTCTTGGTGCTGCTTTAACTATTTCTTCCGGTACCGTATTAAATTTCTTAAAGTTATCATTAAATTTATCTGCAAGCTCATAAGCTTTAACATCGTAAGCTTCCTTATCTTCCCAAGTATTTTTAGGATTTAATAACTCAGATGGTACTCCTGGACATTCTTCTGGCATCAATACTTTAAATACTGGATGCTCAACATAATTAACATCCTTTAGCTTACCTTCTAAGGCTGCCTTAACCATAGTTCTTGTGTAAGAAAGCTTTATTCTGCTTCCCTTACCATATCCACCACTCAACCAGCCTGTATTAACAAGATAAACTTCTGTATTGTATTTATCTATTTTTTCTCCAAGAAGCTCAGCGTATACTGTTGGGTTCATAAGCATGAAAGGCTCTCCAAAGCAAGCTGAGAAAGTAGCTTTAGGCTCTGTTATACCTCTCTCTGTTCCTGCAACTTTGCTTGTATATCCTGACATAAAATGGTACATAGCTGCTTCCTTAGAAAGCTTGGATATAGGTGGCATTACACCAAAAGCATCTGCTGTTAAGAATATTATCGTGTTCGGGTTTCCACCAGTTCCACTTTTCTCTATATTTTCTATATATTCAAGAGGGTATGCCGCTCTTGTATTTTCCGTATATTTATTGCTATCATAATCTGGCTTTCTATTGCTATGAAGCTCAACATTTTCTAGTATTGTACCAAATTTTATAGCATTATAGATTTCTTTTTCCTTGTCCTTATCAAGCTTTATAGCCTTTGCATAGCATCCGCCTTCAAAGTTGAATACACCATTGTCACTCCAGCCGTGTTCATCGTCACCAATTAGGTTTCTTTCAGGATCAGCAGATAGAGTAGTCTTTCCAGTTCCTGACAATCCAAAGAATACTGCAGTGTTTCCGTCAGCTCCTATATTAGCTGAGCAGTGCATTGGCATAACTCCTTTTTCTGGAAGTAAGAAGTTCATTACTGAGAATACAGATTTCTTTATTTCTCCTGAGTACTGAGTTCCACCAATTAATACAATTTTTTTATCAAAATTTACTATAATAAATGCTTCGGAGTTTATTCCATCTTCTGCTCCCTTTGCCTTAAAGCCTGGTGCAGCAATAATATTAAATTCTGGAGCAAAGTCCATAAGCTCTACAACACTTGGTCTTCTAAACAACTGGTTTGAAAATAAGGCCTGTGAAGCTCTTTCGCACACTACTCTTATAGGCAAAGTATATTCCTTAGCAGCGCCTACAAAGCCATCAAATACAAATAGGTCCTTTTCCTTTAGGTACTCAGTAACCTGATTATACAAATTGTTGAATACCTTTTCATCTGTAGGTAGGTTTACTGTTCCCCAATTTATTTTATCTTCAGTGCTTTTTTGCTTTACTATAAATCTATCTTTAGGAGATCTTCCTGTGTATTTTCCTGTATATACCACTAAAGCTCCCTTATCCGATAATACGCCTTCTCCTCTTTTAACAGCAAACTCTGTTAACTCAGCTACGGATAAGTTTCTATACAAATTTTTATAATCATTAATATTTAAGTAATCTAAGCTAATATTCATTATTTACCCCCCTAGTAGTCTATACTTATATATTACAACACTGAGGGAAAAATGCAAGAAAAATTTTATTTTTAACCTGATTTGCCGTCATTTTCTTTTGCAACTTTCAATGATATATCACATTGCCACGTATTTACCTCAATAATGCTATACTTTTTGTTATGTGATACATTATTTTTGCAATTTTTTCTCATTGTGACTTGCAAAGCTAGTATGTTAATTAATTTTTTATATTTAATATCTGTGATAATACTTAAAAATTTAGTACATTAAAGTCTCATTAACCGGTGAAAAGGTATACATTATTCCTTAATGATAAAAGGTAACAAATTATTAATATTCCTCCTGTTGTTTATTAACATATTTTATGCTAATATCTTTTAGGCATGAATTTTAAATTTCAAAATTAATATTTGTTACGGGAGGGTTATCAAGGTGAAAAATAGAATTACAGAGTACTTTTTAATTATACTTGGAAGCGTTATTTCAGCTTTTACTACATATGCATTTATGATTCCTAGTGGAATAGGTAGTGGCGGAGTTACTGGTATAGCACTTTCCCTAAATCACTTATTTGGTGCTAAAGTTGGACTGACTACTATTTTAATTAATGTTCCTTTATTTATTTTTGGTTACAGACTTTTAGGAAGAAAGTTTACAATAAGAAGTGTTTTCGTGGTATTTGTGAGTTCCATACTCTTAGATAACATGAATTTATTCTTTAAACTACCTGCTCTTGAAGACAGATTACTTTCATCTATATTCTGTGGAGTACTTTTTGGTGTGGCAGCCTCTTTAATATTTATTGCTAAAGGCTCTACTGGTGGTCTAGATATATCTGCTAAGATAATAAATAACAAGTTTAAGTCCTTACAGCTTTCACAATTGCTATTAATCGAAGACATTATAGTTTATATTTTAGTAGGAATTGTAATGGGTCCAAGCTCCGTTATGTATGCTCTTATAATGAGTTTCGTAAGAACAAAAACTATGGATGCCATTCAAGAGGGACTTGCTTCTTCAAGACAGTGCGTAATAATCTGTGAGAATTCAGAAGTTATGATAAATGAAATTAAAACTAGACTTGTAAGAGGTGTTACTGTTTTAGATGCCGTTGGTGGGTATTCTAGTGGCAGTAAAAAGTTTATATATTTAGTTATTCAAAAGAATCAGCTTAACACATTGAGATCCATTGTAGGTGAAATTGAGCCAAACTCCTTTGTAACCATATCTCCAGTAAATACTATCATAGGTAATTTTACAAACAGAGCTTTAACTGTTCAGTAGATTTGAATATATTAAACATATTTAGTGCCTTTTCCAAGGTGGTATCTAACTGACCAATAGTTTTGATATACTAAAATAGTAATATAACTTTTAAATAAAAAAGCCCTTTACTTTAATAAAAAGTGAAGAGCTTTTTTATTATGTATTAATTGCAATAATACTTCATTTTTAAGATGCCTTTTTCGATACCATAGTTTCTTCCTGTCTTACTAAATGTATAGCATAAAATATGAGTACAGCTCCTAGAATCTGTGTTACTGACACACCCTCCTTTAAGAATATAAAGGACACTATTATAGAAGTTGGAATCTCTAGGTTACTTATTATGGAAACCTTAAGTGCTCCTATATGGTATATCGCTTCATACAATAAGGTAAGAGGTATTATTTCACATATAATTGCAAGTATAGTTGTGTATAATAAGCCTTCAAGCTTTATTTCTCCAGTAAATAAAATTTTAGGTGGTTTATATAAAATCAGTATCAGTAAAGAAAATAAGGTAGAATAAGCATTAATCGATAGAGAGTCTACATTGTCTAGTTTCTTTTCTGTATACAAATTCATGAAAGCATAGAAAACTGCGCTTAATAGCCCAAATATTAATCCCTTTATAGAATATTGAAATCCGCCAGATAAAATATTTAACGTCAAAACACAGCCTAGAAAGGCTGCTGCTATAGCCATAATCTTTTTTCTATTTATGTTTTGCTTTCCAAATACTACAGAATAAATAAAAACCATTATTGGATATGTAAATAAAAGCATTGTCACCATAGCCACTGGTAAATATTCAAAGGCCATGTAATAAAATATGGTCATAAAGGTATTCCCCACTCCACCCAGTACTGCCATATTTAATAGTTGCTTTTTAGTTACCTGGAGCTTTTTTCTATCCTTTAAAACCGCAGTTAAAAACATTAATGATACTGCTATTATGTACTGAACTGTAAGCAAGCTTACAGAGTCAAGACCTGTGTTATGGCCAAGCTTTACAAATATCCCTGCTGTTCCGAAAAGAACAGCAGACACTATAGAATAAATATATCCTTTTTTCAGAGTAATCACGTCCTTAGTCCTTTATATTTAAGGTAAATGCAGTATTGAAAGTATCCTTTTTAATTTATCATGATAGTTAGTAATTATACCATTTACCCCTAAGTTTATCATACTTATCATGTCCTTTTCTTCATTAACAGTGTACACATTTATAGGAATACCTTTTTCCGTCGTTCCTTTAATAATGTTATCATGGTAAAGAGTTGAAAAGTCTGGATGAAGTGCATCAGCTCCTACATATTCTGCATATTTCTCTGGCCTGTATAATATTTCACTATATAAAAGCCCTGTTTTTATCCTATTGTCTATTTTCTTACACCTAACCATTGAATAGTGATTGAAGGATGATAGTATACAATTATTCTCCATCTTATATTTGTATATTCTGTCTATAACTATTTCTTCCAGTGATGGATATTGTATTATACTATTTTTTAGTTCTATATTTATTAGTATGTTTTTATCCTTAGCAAAGTCTAAAAACTCATCTAAAGTCGGTATTCTACAGCTTTTAAATTTTCTATCCCTCTTTATACCTGCATCTAGTTTAGAAAGTTCTTTATAAGTATAGTCTTTTATGAAACCCTTTCCTGTAGTAGTTCTGTCTAAGGTCTCATCATGGCATAGAACTGGTATACAGTCTTTGGTAAGCTGTACATCTGTTTCCACACCATCACATTGTATCTCAACTGCTTTCCTAAATGCAAGCATTGTATTTTCAGGGTAAATACCACTGAAGCCTCTGTGGGCTATGTTCAAAACCTTTTTCACCTAATCATCTCCTTTGGGGACAGTTCACAACTATTCTACACTTCTTGGGGACAGTCTGCAATTATTCAACCTTTAATAGGGGACGGTCTACAACTATTTCAATAATTATAACCCCTCCCCTGATATATGCATTGTTAAAAAGTTGTAAACTGTCCCCCGTTACTCCATGTTGAAAAATTGTGAACTGTCCCCATTTATCTTGAATAATTGTGAACCGTCCCCATTTATTTTGTTGATGTAAAAAAAGTTATAATGTATTATAATATTTAAGTATCGTGATTAGTTTATACAATCTATCTGTTATTTATAAAAAGGTGGTGTGGAAAATTAATATCAAATCTTTTTTTAGTATATTAATTTCAAAGTTAGTAATAAAATTGTCTAGAGCCTTGTTTAAAGGTGGAAGTAATTTTCCTGGAAAGGTTGCTTTAAAATTAGATAGGGATATTTTAAAGACGGTATGCAAAGATTACAAGGTGCTTCTTGTAACAGGCACCAACGGAAAAACTACAACCACAAGTATGATATATAATATGCTTAAGGACAGCGGAAAATACGTTATAACAAATAATACAGGTGCTAATATGCTTCCTGGAATAGTTTCTTGTTTTGTAGAGAATTTCTCTTTTAGCAGATGTTCTGAGACAAAATATGCTGTTATTGAATGTGATGAAGCTAACGTGCAGTTTTTTACTGAATACGTAACTCCAGAGGTAATAACTATTACAAATCTTTTTAGAGATCAGCTAGACAGGTATGGTGAAGTTTATACTACTCTTAAGAAGATTCTTCAGGGTGTAGAAAAGGTTCCTCTATCAAATTTAGTTTTAAATGGCGATGAATCCCTTTTAGGAGATTTAGGACTGCCAAATAGAACTATTTACTACGGCTTTAATACTTCTCTAGATAACAACAAAGTTTTAGATTTAAATGCAGATGCGAAATTCTGTAAAAAGTGTAAAAGCCCTTATCAATACAACTATCTTACATATAATCATCTAGGAGATTTCTACTGCGAGGACTGCGGATATAAGAGACCTGCACTTGACTATACTGTAGACGAAATTAAAGAACAAACTCCTGAAGGCTCTCTCGTTGTCATAAATGGAAAGGAATATTACATAAACCAACCTGGAACTTACAATATATATAATGCTCTATGCGCATATTCTGTATCTAAGGTTTGTGGCGTTGAGAACGAAGTTATAGCTAACTCTCTAAAGAGTCAGCAAAGCAGCTTTGGAAGACAGGAGAACATAAACATAGAGGGTAAGGATGTAAAAATAATCCTAGTTAAAAATCCTGCAGGATATGATCAGGCTATAAATACTATAAGCCTAGATAAAAGAACCTTTGACCTAGCAGTATTATTGAACGATAACTATGCCGATGGAAGAGATGTATCCTGGATCTGGGACGTTAACTTTGAAAAGCTCAGCTCTCTTAGTATTGAAAAAATAATGGTAGCTGGAATAAGACTTTATGATATGGCTACAAGACTTAAAGTTGCTGGTCTTCCTTCTGAAAAGTTTACAATTTGTGAGGAATACGAAAAATTACTTGAGGAAATTAAAGGTTGTGAAACAGATAAAGTTTATATACTTGCTACTTATACTGCTATGATAAACTTTAGAAAATTCCTTAATAGTAAAGGATATATAAAAAAATTATGGTAAAGGGGTGCCGTTAAAATGGAACTTAACATATGTCATTTATACCCTGACTTGTTAAATGTATATGGTGACTTAGGCAATATTCTTATTTTAAAATATAGAGCTGAACAAAGGGGAATAAAGGTCAACGTATTCAACGTATCCTTAGGAGATCCCTTTGACTCAGATCAGTATGATATAACCTTTTTCGGCGGCGGTCAGGACTATGAGCAATCTATAGTATCTGAAGATCTAGACAAAAACAAAAAAGAAGGAATAACAGAGTATATTGAAAAAGGAAAGGTATTCCTAAGCATATGTGGAGGGTATCAACTATTAGGAAAGTATTACACCACTCCTGACGGTGAAAAGCTAGATGGCCTTGGAATACTGGATATATATACAGAAGGTGGAGATACGCGTTTCATTGGAAACACTGTAATTCACAATGAAGAATTTAACGAAACTTATGTAGGCTTTGAAAACCACTCTGGAAGAACTTACATTGGAGATTTAAAGCCTCTTGGTAAGGTAATCGCCGGTTACGGCAATAATGGTGAAGACGGCTATGAAGGTTGTATATTTAAAAATTGTTTCTGTACTTATTTTCACGGCTCTCTTCTCTCTAAAAATCCAGAGCTAGCTGACAGACTTATAACTACTGCTTTAAGCAGCAAGTATGAGGAAGTAAATCTATCACCTTTAGATGACAGCTTAGAACTTAGAGCAAAGGAATTTATTATTAAAAGAGAAAGCAAAAAGAAGGATTCTTAGAACCCTTCTCTTGTCGCTTAGTAAATAAAAGGGAAAACCTCTTAAAAGGTTTTTCTCTTTTTTATTTTCTATTTAATATTCCCATTCTCACCATCTTATCTTCCTCTGATGGTGTTAAATCGTCAAAGGTCCTAAAAACAAAACCTTCCTTTTGAAGGTACTTTATAACCTCTGGAAGAGCTTCTGCAGTAAATTTTTTATAGTAAGTATCATGCATTAAAACCACCGCAAAGTTTTTATCCTTGCACTGACTTATTATGTTATTTTTCACCTTTTCAACAGTAACTTGAGTACTTTCTGCATCTCCAGCACATACATTCCAATCAACATATTTTAAGCCATTATCATTTAGAGTTTTTTTTATACTTTCTAGGTTACTTTTACTTGTAACCAAGTTGTCAGAACCACCAGGTAACCTTATATAGGAAATAGGGTCTCTCCCAGTTACATTTTTTATAACAGTCCTGCACTTTTCAAAGTCCTTAATGTACTCCTCTAAACTTTTGTACATTATCTTATAATCATGAGAATAAGTATGTATGCCTATGCTCATTCCACTTTCACTTAATTCCTTCAACATTTTAGGATTTTCCTCGCTTTTCATTCCCACTATAAAGAAGGTAGCTCTTACATTGTTATCCTTCAAAGTCTTTAATATTTCCTTTGTGTTATTTTCACTAGGACCGTCATCAAAGGTTAGAAATACCTCCTTTGGGTGAATAGCTTTATCCTGTACTTCATTAGAATTGCAAGCTAAGACTTTCTTGTTAACAGTTGAAAAAATCATTAAAGAAAATAGAATTGCACATGTAATAGAAAAATACTTTTTCATAAAGTCACCCTCTTCCGTCATGCTGAATTAATTAAGCTTTTCTATTACATATGTTAACCCTTATTGTTCAAATATATTATAGTAAATAAAAGCACTGATGGAGGAATTGTCCTAACATTAATGGAAATTAATCCTCATATCCCTTTGGGTGAGTTTTGTGCCAATTCCAGGCAGTATCAATTATAGTTTCAAGAGAATCATACTGTGGCTTCCATCCAAGCTCCTTTTTAGCTTTATCAGAGGAGGCTATTAGCACTGCTGGATCTCCTGACCTTCTCTCTGCAATCTCTGACTTTATTTCCCTACCTGTAACTTTTCTAGCAACTTCTATGACTTCTTTAACAGAGAAACCTTTTCCATTTCCAAGATTATACACAGCACTTTCTCCGCCCTTTTCTAATCTTTTTAGTGCCAGTAAATGAGCTGAGGCTAAATCTGTAACGTGTACGTAGTCTCTTATACAACTTCCATCTTCAGTATTATAATCATCACCGTATATCATTATTTTATCCCTTTGTCCCAATGCCACCTGTAGCACTATAGGAATTAAGTGAGTTTCCTGCTTATGATGCTCTCCTATAGTTCCACTTACATGGGCTCCAGCTGCATTAAAATATCTCAAAGCAGTATACTTTATACCGTAAGCATTATCACACCACTTCAAAATCTTTTCCACTGCAAGCTTTGACTCTCCATAAGGGTTTGTAGGAAAAGTTTTATCACTTTCTATAATAGGAATATTCTCAGGTTCTCCATAGGTAGCTGCTGTAGATGAAAATACTATATACTTTACTCCGTGATCTTTCATAGCGTTTAATAGCCCTATTGTTCCACCAACGTTATTCTCGAAGTATTTCAATGGTTCATTCATACTCTCCCCAACTAAAGAATCTGCTGCAAAATCTATAACTGCATGAATTTTATTTTCACTAAAAACCTTATCTAAAAAAGCTCTATCTCTCAAATCACCAAAGTAAAACTTTTCTCCTACTTTATGGACTGCAGCCTCATGACCCTTTTGCAGATTATCTAGTATAACTATATCCTCTCCCTGTTCCTTCAAATAGGCTGCCATGTGGCTTCCTATATATCCAGCACCGCCGCAAACCAAAATCGCCATGTTTAAGCCCTCCTTTTTTGTTAGCTTATGTTAATTATATCAAATTAAAATTTTATCAACAACTATGTACCTTTTACTGGTAATAAAAAATCACCATCAAAACACATTAATTTGATAGTGATTTTATAAGTTACATCTTTTTTTCCAATTGTATCGCAAAATTAAAATATTTTATAGACTCGTTAATATTTTCCATGCGATGGTACATATCTCCCATTTCCATATATCTTTTATAAATCTGGCTATTGCTTGCAAACTTAAGAAGGGCATCTAAGGATAAATTCATATACATTTCTGCCGAATTAAGATTGCCTTCCCTCTCCAGTATCAACGCTTTATAATAGTAGGCCCTTTCAACGAATATAATATTATCTAAGGCTATTGCATAATTTAGTGCCTCATCACAAATACCTTGAGCTTTTTCTAATACATTGTTCTCAATAAGCTTATTAATATTGGTAAGCATGAAGCCTACAAGAAGCTCTTTATTATTTCTAGGATAACAATTTAGTGCTCTATTTACGTAGTTTATAGCCTTATCCCTAAGTCCTACACTAAACATAACCGCAGCATAATTGTATATTGCCTGAGCTTTATGCACCTGATCACTTTTATATAATTCATAGGATTTTTGTTCATATTCACTAAACTTATCCCTGTTTCTTCTAAGACAGAGCATAGCAAGCATATGATAAGCTTCTGCTTTCTTTATATCCGTTTCTATGTAATCCATTAAATCAATAAGTCTTATTGCTATTTCATAAGCTTTATCGTAATCTTCCAACATTAAATAACAAGCCGCTTCATTATAAGTTGCCCTAGAAAGAAGACCGTAGTTATCCCTAGATTTAGAGATTTTTCTAACATTGTTATAGTAACTAGCAGCTTGGGAAAATTCTTTAGTACTAAATAAGAATCTAGCTATATCCATATAATATACAGCTGATCTATCTTCTGTAAAGCACTTTTGTAAGTAATCATAATACTTTGAGATCATAAGATGTATCTTTTCGATTTTGTTTTGGTCAAGATAATAATTAAAAAGCAAATGTATAACCTCGAAGGATAAATCATAATAACAATATTCCTCTATATACTTTAGGTTATACTCTAGTATTTCCTCATATTCCTTTGAATAATGCTGTTTTTTTAGCTCATCAACATTTCTAACTAACTGAGTTCTTATATCTTGCTTCAAGTAATCTGGGTCCACCTGTAGTTTCTCTGCAATAAAATCTAATATCCATTCCTCCGGCTTAATTTTTCCATTTTCTATACAGCTCATTTTCGAAACAGATATCTTTTCTTCACATAAGTCTTTTAAGGTTAATCCCTTATATATCCTTGCCCTTTTAATTTTTTCCCCAGTAGAAAGTATCTCCATAATCCTCACCCTATCCACACATTAAGAATCTTTAAGTAACCCTAGCTTCTTAAACGTTTCCACGCCCTCATTTAGGTATTGAGCTGCATCTTTATCCCTACCGTTATCTATATAGAATTTTCCAAGCATGATAGATATTTCTGCAATTTCTTTTATGTAATCCATATTTTTAACGAAGGTTAAAGCTATAATTAAAGTATTTTCAGCTTCTTTAAGATCAGACTGAAGCATGTCCACTCTGTGTTTAAGCAGATAATAATCTATTAATGCTTTGTCAGTACCATCAGTAATGCTGTCCATTATTTCACTAAGAACTATTTTTGCGTTTGTAACATCCTTAAGTTTTATATAATTTTCACAGATACTTACAAGTGTTTCGACTATGCTAGTATCCTTGATTTTCATCCTAAGTTCCTTTGCTTTGTTCAAGTGTACAAAGGACTCCTCAATATTATCAAATTCACAGAATAACTTACCTAAGCTATTCTCTATTTTGGCAATATTTACCACATCCTCTATCTCTCTGTACACACTTAATGTTTTCTTTGAGTATTTAATAGCGTTGTCTACATCGCCTTTTTTATTGTATTCTTCAGACAGAAGCAGGAGAGTCTTTGCATATTCTTTTTTGTTATCCATCTGTCTAAATTTTTCTTTTGCAAGATAAGAATAGTTTATAGCTTTATCTACGTTTTCTAGTTTAAAATATATAGAAGCTATATGATAATATATCTGCCCTAATAAAAAATCATTTCCTATGTCATTTTCATTATAAACATTCTCCGCTTGCTGAAAATAGCCTGAAGATGAATGATAGGACTTTAATTCCGTAGTGATTTTGCCTAAGTTCATAAAGGTCTTAATAGTATCCTCATAGTTGTTATTCTTTATGAATATAACATTGGCAGAGAGGAAAAACTGCTGTGCCAGCGCATACTCGTCCTTTGACATATATATAATCCCTCTAAGATATAAATTTTTAGCCTTTCTATATTCAAGATTATATCTTTCCGCATAGTATAACGCCTTCTCTATATACTGCTCCCCTTGTCCCAAATCTTCATTGATTATATAAGATTCAGCGATATTTTCAAAGTAAGTGCAAATTTTTTCTGCCTGGGTCTCCTCTGATTCCATAAGATACTCAATTGAAGTATTTAATGATTCTGCTAAATACTCAAGTAAGTCCATACTTGGATTTGATTTTCCAGATTCAACAAGGCTAATTTGTCCCGGAGTTATCCTATCTCCTGCTAAATCTTTTAGAGTCATATTAAGTTCTTTTCTTCTTCTTTTTATCTTTTCTCCTAAAGACAGTATTTCCATAACTCACTCTTCCTTTACTACCTATCATATTAGATGGATAAAAACTTAACCCTTCGATAAAAATTACTATAGGTTGCTTATTTTATTATAACATATTTTTTTAATCATAATATAAAATTTTTTAATAAAATGTGATATTTTTCATTATATTGGCATTTTCTTCAACAATCTCCCAATATCTACATAATTTTTATATAGAAAAACTGCGTACTTTGGCACTGATAGGATGCTAAAGTACGCAGTTTTATAATATATCATAGTTAAATTTTTATCCCATTCTGCCTTTCATTCCATCAAAGGCATCCTCTGCTACATTTTTCATAAACTTTGCTGTTCTTCTTATTTTTCTTTTTGTTGATCTGTCAAGGTCTGGCATCATCATCATTCCAACTGCTGCTCCAACTATAGCTCCTGCTATAAACTTTCCACGCATATTCTAATCACTCCTTTTGCTTTTATACTTCATATATAGAATATGCAATTTTACATTTATTAAACAAAGAAAAATATAACAGCTTCCTTTTTATACAAAATGTTGTATTTTTCTTCGATAGTGTTAACTATAACAACAAATTAAGCTATGACGACTTTAGATTATAGTTTTTATTTAATCTAGTAAAAAAGTAATAAACCTTGTCTTCTCTTGTTCACTTAAGTTTTGTATTAGATCTCTCCCTCTTTCTGGGCTTTTCCTATACTCACTAATAAGATTGCTAAATTGATGATTTATTTCTGAAGCAGTAGTTGCTTTATCCTTTGGTAATGTACTTTCATCACACACTATTATATTTTTCTC
The DNA here is from genome assembly GCF_033659955.1 of Clostridium tanneri. Lineage (NCBI taxonomy): Bacteria > Bacillati > Bacillota > Clostridia > Eubacteriales > Clostridiaceae > Clostridium > Clostridium tanneri. The sequence continues at coordinate 48,931 of NZ_JARUJP010000017.1, read as the reverse complement.
TCCCTTAGGGGCTATTTTTAAAATCTCTTCTTTTACATTTTCATTTGATACTTTTAAAGTATTGGTTAGAAGCCATTTTTCTATAACTTTATCTGAGGTCACGGATAGTTTTTCTTTGCACTTTTCATCTACAAGTTCATTAAAAAGATCTCCAGTATGGCTATCTACCTTTACAAATATCACTTCAATTCCAGATTTAATTAATTCATTCATCTTATTATAATATTGTATTGAAGACTCCTCTCTTCTCTCCCAAAAGCCTGTAGCATGGTGGCTGATTCCTTCATAATCATGAAATATAACCACTTTTTTATCACCTTTGCTTAGCGCATATTGCACCGCTTTAATTGCACCTTCTAATTCTCCTGCTATCTGTCTAATATTTTTTTGAGAGGTATCCTTAGCTGAACCGCTTTCAATATATTCAACAACATTATTTCTAACTGCTACAACTCCATAGGAGTATTTTTCTGTGCTAATGTTATAGCTTCCATCAACATAAACATGAAGGCAATCCTTTGGATAGTTATCTTCTGATTTCTTTAATAACTTGTTTCCATCTTCTAGATACGCCCTAGCTTCATTAATATCTTCAAAACTTTTGTACTTAGCGCCTTTAACGCCCTTTACATATTTCAAACACTCTGCCCAAGTGTTAACTATCTTATTCTCTACTTTTTCATTTTTTTCAAAATTAAAGCCTTCCTTTATTGCATAAACCTTCTTTGCCATAACACTTGCTCCTATCTTCAATATATTTTATATATTAACCCTTTTGTCCTCTCTCTCAAATATTTCTTTTATGAAGGACAATAAAGTGTTAACATTTTGGCTTCCAACAATCTTAGAAATATGCCTAACTGCAGATTGCGTCAATAATATGATATTTTCTTCTCCCTGCCAATTTTGTAAAATAAGCTCTTTTGGCACTTCATTAATTATAGCATTCAGCCCAAAAAAAGCTATAGCTACATCATCAATTCCTCCTACTAAAGGTATGAAATCTGGAAGAATATCTATGGGACTTGCCAGGTAAGCTATTACTGCTGCTGCCTTTATTTTAACCTTTACACTTACTCTGCTATCTTTAAATAATCTCCAAAACAGTGCAGTTATATCCGGTATAAGCATTGCATATTGGACAACTCTGTCATATTTATGTGGAATCTTACGTAATATTTCTCCCCTAACCTTGCTGTACTCATCCTGAAGGGGTCTCCTTGGGGACGGTTCACAATTTTTCTTCATATTGACTATTGGTTTTCTCTCACAATAGATTACATCCTGTGCTTCTATTTCTATAACGCCTTGGGCTAGTCTTATACCCTTCAGCTTAAAGTAGAAGTACGGTACAAGTTTAGATACAGTATCTAACTCTAAAGTAATAGTATCCTTGTCCACTTTAACTCCATATTCCTGAAATTGACTAAGTATCTTTTTTAGAGCAATATTTTTAATGCCTTTAAATATACCTATTTTAGATACTTTAACCGAAAATAATTTTAAATTTACTATATTTCCATGTATGTTTCCCAAGCCTATCTGAGCTGTAAAAGGAATTGTTACTTTCCTCTTATAACTTCCTTTTACCGTTATGAGTTCCCTTATTTGTATGCTATTTATTACAAGTCCTTCTATGTCTATATACTCTTCTATTATACTTAATATATCTTCTTCAGTTAGCACTAAATTAGTTGATGAAACCTTCATAGTATCTTGTCCTCCTTTTGTCCCCTGGAAAATTCTTCACTTTATAAATAAAGTATACAACAAATTAGTTTATGTGCAATAAGTATTTAGGGGACGGTTCACAATTATTTAACAGCTTAACTGGGGACAGTCTGCAACTATTCAGCTAATTAAGGCTAGCTAATACTCTTTGGTTGTTTTACTGCAGGTGTAGAGGCCAATTTATAAATTTTAGGGGGTAGCTGCTATTGGTAAAATCCAATTATATGCATACAATAAGGACATTCTATATTACTTTACCCATAAGCACCATAAATTACTTTAGCAAATTTTATGATTTTCATTAGACTTTAAATAAAAAATATTATAATATCATTATTGTAATTTAGATAAGACCTTCAGTAACAACTCGTAATTTATCGTGATTTCTTATAAGACATACCATATTGGGGACAGTTCACAATTATTCATCATATAGAGTTCTAAAACAATTACTTTAATATAAAAAATAATAAAATTATTAGGGGGGTAACAAACTTGAAAAATAGAATGAAGAATAAGTTTATACTTATACCGATAATTACTACTATATTGTCTATTGCTTCTTTAGTAGTCTTTAATCTTGGCTTTGGTTCCAGTGAATATAAATCCTATGTGTTATTTTTAAAGGATGTGTCTAGTAAAAACGTTTCAACGGTGTACGTAACTCCTTCTCCAAAGATTAAAGTTAAGTTAACTAATGGTAAAATGTACGATACAGACAACCCTAGAACAAGCGATTTTAAGGAAACATTGTTGACAAAGGGAATTACTGTTTCTGAAGAAACACCTACTGATTCTAAACAGATTATTGCTATAACTGTTTTAATAGCTTCAATAATTTCTTTATTGGCTATGGTTATAAAATCATCTACCCTTACTTCTAAAAGAATGCTTTCCGTAGATGCACTAGATGCAACTGCAGTAGAAAAGTCTGGCTTTAGCTTTAAAGATGTTGCTGGAAATGAAGAGGCAAAGGAAAGTGTTAAGGACATCGTAGATTTTCTAAAGAACCCAGAAAAATATGCACAATATGGTGCAAGAATGCCTAAGGGAATTATCCTCTACGGTGAGCCTGGAACAGGAAAGACTCTTCTTGCAAAGGCTGTAGCTGGTGAAGCTGGCGTTCCGTTCTATGCTGTATCTGGTTCAGACTTTATACAGGTTTATGTAGGGGTTGGTGCTAGCCGTATAAGACAGTTGTTTAAAAAAGCTAAAAATAATCCTACTGGTAAAGCTGTTATTTTCATAGATGAGATTGATGCTATAGGTAAGAAGAGAGATGGAGCTAGAGGTACTGGTGGTTCCGATGAAAGAGACCAAACACTTAATGCACTTCTTACAGAGATGTCTGGATTTAATGAAAAAGAAGGTATAATTATAATGGCAGCTACTAATAGATTGGACATACTAGATCCTGCCCTTTTAAGACCAGGAAGATTTGATAGACATGTAGAAATAATGCTTCCAGATGTAAGTGCAAGAGAAAAAATTATTGATCTTCACCTAAAAAACAAGCCTGTAGGTGATGTTAATATTAATGAATGGGCTCACAAAACTTCTTACTTTTCAGGAGCTAAGCTGGAAAGCTTAATAAACGAAGCTGCTATATTGGCATGTAAAGACAATAGTCCAACTATTGAAGATGTCCATATTGATAAAGCTTACTCTATTGTATTGGCTGGATATGAAAAGAAAGAGAGAGTTCACATAAAGGATATTGATAAGAAGATAACTGCTTATCACGAAGCTGGACATGCTCTTGTTTCCTTAAAAGCCCTTCCAGAGGAAAAGGTATCAAAGGTAACAATAATTCCAACAACTAAGGGTGCTGGTGGATATACTTTAAGTATTCCTGAGGATAGCTTGTACAAAACTAAGGATTATCTAAGAAGAAGAATAATGGTATTACTTGGTGGAAGAGCTGCTGAAGAAATTGTATTTGGTGCTGAAAGCATAACTACCGGTGCTCACAATGATTTAAAGCATATTACAAGCATGGTATTTAATATGATAACTCAGTATGGTATGGGGGAAACTTTAGGTTTGTTAAACATGGAAGAACTTATGGAACTTAACCTAAATCAAGATGATGTTATTAAAGAATCTAAAGAGTTAGTTGATTCTCTATATGAGGAAGTTAAAGAGTTGTTACTGAAGGAAAAGAATAACTTAGATAATATAACAAACATGCTTTTAGATAAAGAAACACTATATGCAGAGGACTTAGTTTTAAACTAAGGTTTGAAGTCTTGAGGTCTGGGGACAGTTAACAATTATTTGAGATATGAGAATAGTTGTAAACTGTCCCCATTTATATTAAACTGACTTCATAAAAAAATAAGATACAGCAATACCACCTATTAATCCACCTAAATGCCCAAAGTTATCTATATTAGGCATAGAGAAACCTAAAATTAAGTTAACTACAATAACAGAAGCTATATTAAACATAAAATTTTTTCCTACTGCATTCTTCATCTTTACGCCAAAAACTAAGGCCGCTCCCAGTAAGCCGAATATTGCTCCTGAAGCCCCAACGGAAATGTCTGTAGAAAACATATAACTAAAGATTGATGACACTATACCAGCTAAAAAGTATATAAATATATATTTAATTTTTCCATATACACTTTCAACTAGAGGCCCTAGTGAACTAAGAGCGTACATATTAAAACCTATATGAGCAATTCCACCATGTAAAAACATACAGGTAAGTAGTCTATAATACTCACCACTGCTTATTAGTTCATTAACCTTTGCACCTAAAAATATCAACACATTTATATCACTATCCATTATGCTTCCTGACAAATAAGCAGTCATAGCGTAAACCAATAAATTTACACCTATTAGAAGATATGTTATAATAGATTTTTCTGTTTTTGAGATTTCGTTTCTTTCACTCTCCATAATCCCCATAGAGTTTGCTACCTCATGAACCTCATTCTCCAATTCCTTACTGTAATATAATATTTTATTATCCACATTGTTAATTAAAATCAATTCACATTGTGGATAAATTTTATGATTTAAATACCCTTCCCCATCTGTTCCAATTTCCAAATGAAGCTTTTTATCTACTAAAATCTGAATAGGCCTTATATTTTTTAATTGAAAATTGTAAGCTGCGTACTGAACTACCTTGTTAATATCTAGCGAGTCATTGCTCTCTAAGTCAGAAAAGAAGAATAATTGTGTACCGTCCCCTGTGCTTTTTACTACTCCCCATGAACTGCTGAGTCCTGCTATTTCCCCAAATTCTACAATTCTATATCCATATCTATTAAATAGTTCTTGAATCAGTTTTCTTATATAAACATCCATAAAAAATTTCTCCTTAATTTATAAAATAAAAATGCACAGCATAAAAACAAACTGGTATACTAGTTTATTTTATGTTGTGCATATACTTTATCATGCAATATCGACTATGACAATACTTGGATTTTTTAATAAATCTACCTCATAGAAAGATATAGGACTTTTGGTTTTTGTATCATATAAAACTCTTATAACAGGCCTGTCCGGAAATCCTTGATTTTGATTGATAACATACCCTTCTTCTCCATTTGAAAGCTTAACACAACATCCCAAAGGATAAATAGAAAAAGTATCTTTAAAGTTTTTAACTAGCTTTTCATCGAAACTAGAACCACTTCCAGAAAGAATCAACTCATAAGCATCATTTGGACTAAACTTCTTTCTGTAACATCTATCATTGCTTATTGCATCATATACGTCACAGATACAAACAATTTTTGCAAATTTAGATATTTGATTTGAACTCAAGCCGTATGGGTATCCTCTTCCGTCAACTCTTTCATGATGCTGCTCTACAATCTTTATTATTGGATCCGGTATTGTAAAATTTTTTCTAAGAATTTCAGCACCGTATATTGTGTGTTTCTTTATTTCACTATACTCTTCATCTGTTAGCTTGCCTTCTTTGTTCAATATCTTAAGAGAAATCTGTGTTTTGCCTACATCATGTAGTATGGCTCCTATTCCTAGATCCTTTACTTCCCACTCATTTAGCCTTGAATTAATACCTAGAAACGTAGCCATTATACAGGTATCTAAGGAATGAACATAGGTATAGTTATCATGGGTTTTTATATCATAAAGACTTTTGTTAACATCCCCTACATCTATTATATAATCTATCATTTCTTTAACATAGTTTAAGGAATCTTTAAGTTGTTTTCCATTACAATTATGTACATTTTTCATAACATGAGACATGCTTCTTATGGTTAATTGTTTAAGTTCAGAAAGCCTTTCATCTTCTACATCTACATCATCTAATCTATCATCTTCTACATAAATATAGAAAACTCCTAATTCCTTGAGTTTATTTATGTAAGTATTATTTAATTTTACACCAGCCTTCAGTAAGACATGACCTTCATTAGTTAATATGCTTTTGCCTAGAGTGTCATCTTCCTTCACTCTACTTATATACTCCAACCTCATCTTTCCACCTCAATAAAGTTTCCTAGAACTTCTAACTTTTCTCCTTTTAAACTATAACATGATATCATAAAAAGTTAAATAGTTAACACTTATCTTTTGAGAACTTTTATTATTTATTTCAATTTTCACTATAAATTATAGTCTTTAGTCTTCCCTATATTCTTCCTCTTTTCCCTCTATATCTACAATAACTTTGCTAATAGAAGTACTTATTAAAGCACATAATTTATTAAGCTTTTCAGCCACAACAGAATGTTCTTCATCATAATCAAACTTTACTAACCAAGTTGGATTATATTCACTGTCAACTTGTTCTATATTATATCCACTTTCTACAAATTCCTCTTCGTTAAATAAGTCAAATATTGCAGAATACTCCCAGTCTTCAACGTCCTTATTTGTATCAAAATATACGTTTACTTTTTCGCCGTCATAAAACATTTTAGATATATTTTCTGCACCTTCGCTAACTTCATAACTTCCTAATTCTTTTACCATAAAACCAGTTTCTTTATCTTTTTCCATTAATACTAAAGATGAAAATTCCATATATAAACACCGCCTTAAATCAATTTAATAGTATTTAGTATTTACTTATTTATAAAATTTAGTTATTATAGTATTGGATATATTTCCCAAAAGGGGTGAGGCTATGAGGAAACTTTTATTACTTTGCTTATCAGTAGTCCTAGTTGGCGGGCTAATTAAATACACCTACATTTCTAATAAAAGTAAGGATATTAACTATGCTGTTGAAAATTATTTTACTACTGGGATTTTTAATGAATATAAAATGTATCAAATAAGTTCCTCTGATCTATCTTTTTCAAATGGCACTGTTGCTGTAGTTAAGATTGATGGAACTGAAAAAAAGATTCCACATAAAAAAGTAGCCTACAGCGTATTTCTAGAGAAAACCAGCCGCGGCACATGGAAAGTTAAAAAGGTATATCCTGATGAAGTTGCAGCAAAAAATGAATACTAATTAGATTAACAAGAATAGAAACTCCTTCTATTCTTGTTTTCTACATTCCTCACATACTCCCTCTAGTTTAATATCTAGTTCTTCCTTATCAAAAACAAAACCAGTCTTATCTTTAATTAATTCTTTGATTTGTTGCATTGGACAGTCTATTTCAACTTCCTTATGACATAACTTACACTGCAGTACATGCTTATGATCTTCTTTTTTTAATGCGTAGCTGTATTTTCCCTTTCCTAAATCAAACTTACCTACAATATTCTTACCTTCAAATAACTCTAAAGACCTATAAACTGTGGATAAATCAATATTCATACCACACCTCTTGCACTCTTCAAAAATATATTCTACACTTACAGCACCATCACTTTTACATATTATATCTAATACCGCTATTCTTCCCTTTGTAACCTTTATACCATGCTGTCTTAAATATTGTTCTATCTCCAATACTTTCACCCCAAATTTTTAAAAAAACATAATTTTTATCCCAAAAATGATTAATATTATTCCGCCAATATAGTCTGCATATTTGCTTACCACAGTTATTCTTTTTAAATACCTTGCAATAATAAACGCTGTCATTGACATCAATAAAGTTATAAAACCTATAAACAATGTATTTTGTAAAATTACTAAGTTACTCGATATATTATCAAGAGCTGTAAACCCTATAACCATGGCATCAATACTTACAGATATCCCCAAAACTATAAACATGCCTGGTTTTATCAACGGACATTCATCCTTGCTTTCAAGCCCTTCTTTTAACATCATTCCTCCAACTATAGCTATTAGTGCCCCACCAATTATTTCTGGCACTGATGCTATATATGTATTAAACAAAAAGCCAGCATAGGCTCCAACTAAGGAAAATAGAAACTGGAAAAACCCAAATGAACTTGCAAATAATACCTTAGTACCTCTTTTTATTCCATTGTTAAGTCCTATACAAAGCGCCACGCCAAAGGCATCTAATGAAAGAGCTAAGGCTATTACGAATAATGAATACAAACTCATACTTTTTCTCCTTGATTTTAGTTTCTTTTCACAGTGATACTATTTTATATTTTACTTTATATCCATAATATTGTCTATACGACAGACTCTAAATTATGGGACAGTTAACAATCTTTTGGGGTTCTGGAATGGGGACGGTTAACAACTTTTCTTTGATACCACTCTATTTTGATTAACACAGGATACTATGGAGTAATTACAATAATTAATTATCTTACATCTAATTATATACGTTTATATTACTATAATATGTCAATAATTTAATTAACATATAAAAGGGGTGAAACTAAATGCCAAGAACAGCTCGTAAGAAGGGCTTAAGCCACATACATCACATCATGAGTAGAAGTATAAGTGAAATTCAGCTTTTTAGAGAGTCTAGTGACAAAGATAAGTTTATGAGTATCGTTAGAAAGTATCAAAAAGCTAATAAATTTTTAGTTTATTCATTTGTACTTATGGATACGCACTATCACTTGGAGATTTGTGATAATGGTGCTGATATCTCCAAGTTTATGAAGTCAATTAATCAAAGTTATGCTCAATATTACAATAAAAAATATGAAAGGCATGGTCATGTATTTGCAGATAGATTTAAGAGTAAGCCTATAGAAGAAGATGCTTATGCTGTTACTGCATCAGTATATATACATAGTAATCCAAAGGATATAAAGGAGTATACTAATAATATACAAGACTATCCTTATTCCAGTTTAAAAACTTATCTAGTAAATAAGTCTCCATTTTCTGATATTATAAATATAAACTTTATATTAGAACGCTTTGGTAAGAATATTAATACGGCAAGAAAAACATACTTGGAACTAGTACTTAGGTCTACAAGTTCAGATATTGAAAAGGAAATAGAATTTGAAGAAAAAGAGCAGTGTTATGTAGCAGAAAGGCACTTGCTTATTAGAGATTTTAAGCCTGAAAATGTTGTGGACTTCGTTTCGAAATATACCAAGAAAGCCTTCTGTATACATGCGAAATATACACACAAAAACTCAGAATTAAAATCAGTATGTGTATTTTTACTTAGAGCTTTATGTGGCTTCAGCTTAACTGGGATTTGTGATGTTATTGGTAACACTACAACTTCTAACATTTGGCGGCTATATGAAAAGGGAGTTTCTCTAGTAAGTACTGATGAGAGATATAAAGATATTATAAATGATTTTATTGAATACAGTAAAACTGCTTAAAAATTTTTCACCTACCAAAAATAATCCTATAACCCTTTAAAATTTAAATTAAACTTATTTATGCAATTATAAGACAAGCTATTAAAATGGTTAACCCATCTAACTAAATTCATCAAAATAAGGGACGGTTAACAATTATTCTATGAAAAATAATTGTTAACCGTCCCTTAGATCCTGAGTTTATTTCCATTAACCTTAAGCCATTGTCTTCGTTCCTCATAATCCGGCAATACTGACTGGACAACGCCCCAATATTGCTTAGAGTGATTCATGTGCCTTAAATGACATAATTCATGCACTACCACATAATCAATAATTTCTATAGGGGCCATTAAAAGTCTGTAATTATAATTCAAGTTTCCTTTAGATGAACAGCTACCCCAAACAGTTTTTTGATCTTTGACTGTTATTCGCTTTGGATATACTCCAATTATGTCCTTGTAAGCAATAGTTCTTTCTAAAAATATTCTCCTAGCCTCTTTTTTATAAAAGTTTATTACTAAATCTCTTATATTTTCCCCCTTGCTTCTTTGGTTACTACCTATAAATACCTTCATAAGCTTATCCGAAATTAAAATGCTAGAATCCATAATATTAGCTTGGAAAATCTCTAAAGCTATATTTTCTCCTAGATAAAGCAATTCTTCTCCTGACTTAAACTCTATGCTTTTGTGAGTAAGCCTTGCCTCATTTATTTCTGTAAGCTTACCTTTTATCCATTTTTCCTTACTTTTAACCACAGCATCTATAACTTTTTTATCAATATTTAAAGGAGAGATAACAACAATCTCACCTTCCTCTGTTATCTTAATGCCAATAGTTTTTCTCTTTCTTCTTATTATTTTATAGTTAAAAGGTGAATAATTGTAAACTGTCCCCATTATCTCACCCTAATTTCTTACAGTAAAAGGCTTTATAACATTTTTTATTTTTATATAGTAAGTCTTTCCCTTTTCTAGACTTTCTTTTGGAGCTAAACTTATTTTGCTGTCATCAACTTTATTAATATCAAAGGCTGCACGTTTGCCTGTCTCTGAGTCTATAACCTCAATATCCGTATATTGTCTTATAGTATCTATGTTTACGGATTTATTGAATGTTACAGTGAAAACCTTATTTTCGTCTACGTTTTTTAGAGTTTCAAAGGTTTTGTAATTACCGTATAAGAACTTATAAATATTATTGAAATAATCTTCTGGAGCCTTTGCCCATCCATTCTCAGTACCTATATAGACATCTTCTTTTGAAACATTATCTATAATATACTTAAATGCTGCCCAGTGATTTTCATCTTTTGCTAATTTCAAATCTATATTAAATTCTTTTCCGCCAGCACTTACCTTCACATATCCTCTTTTATCTACATTACTTACATATTTCCCAGAAAATAATTCTGCAACTGCTAAGGAATAGTCAGCTTTAACCTCAAAATCTGGAGATATGCCGACTTTATTTATCTCATTCTGCATTGGTGAATAAAATTTCTGTACCGTTAGCTTAATTGAACTGCCATCAGTTAACGGGAATATCTGTTGAGCAACCCCTTTTCCATAGGTTGTAGTTCCTATAAAAAACGCCTTTTTATAATCTTTAACTGCTGCTGACAATATTTCAGAGGCACTTGCCGTATATTCATTAACAAGAAAAATAATTGGCTTGTCAATAACATTTTCACTAGCCTCTGCTAAATATCTTTGTCGAACCCCATCTCTATTTTCTATGGTTATCGCTGGTTCTTCACCAATAAAGTTTCCAGCTATCTCTAGAGCCGAATACATGTATCCTCCACCGTTGTCTCTCAAATCAACTATATAGTTCTCTGGATTCCTCATCTTAAGTTCCTGAAGTTTTTTTGTAAATAACTGTGAAGTGTCGGTGCCAAAAGATGATATGTTTATATACGCTGTTTGGTCATTAAGCATTTTTCCCGTTACTGTTGGCAAACTAATTTCTTTTCTCATAACATCGAAAACTTGTGAACCGTCCCCTCTATTTACTACCAAGTTAACCATAGTACCTTCTTCTCCCTTGATATAGGAAGTAGCTTGGTCCGCTGTCAACCCTGCTAAAGAATTTCCATTGGCAGATACTATTATATCTCCATCTTTAATACCCGCATCATAAGCTGGAGAATTTTCAATTACAGACTGAACCTTGACCCCTTCAGCTACCATTTGTACATGTATTCCTATTCCATACATTCTGTTATCTATTGAGTTCACAAAATCTTCTTCTTCTTGCTTGGAGAAATACTGTGAATAAGGATCATTCAGCCCCTTTACAATTTCCTCTACAGTGGACCTATTTAAAATACTATCTGGTATAGGGTTTATATAGTTCTCTTTAATTATACTTCTAGCCTCATCTAAAGCTGTAGTGGAAGCTTGTACATTAAATGAAAAGCTACTTATAAAGAATAGCATTAAGAATACTATATTAAAGATGCTACTTGCTCTACACTTTTTTACATAAGAAATATACTGCTTTAAATTATTTTTCTTATTCATTTGTTTCCTCCTTCTTATTTTTATTTAATTAATAATTTTAACCTAAACCTTTGTCATAAAAAATTATAAATTTAATGTTATTAAGATTATACATCATTTCCTACTTTATTAAAATCTAATAATTTATAAATAGCTCCATCTACAGTTACGCTATCAAGTACTGCACCTAGAGATTCTATATAAAGGTCCCCTCTAATCCTCAGGTACTTAAGCGCATCTCCTTCTCTTAAAATCATTAGGAAAAATAATAGGTGCGTAAAAGGTACTGCAGATAATCTATCTGCAAAATCCATACCACATAACTGTTGCTTCACTATTAGCTTTATTTTCCGCCCAACTTTTGATATTTCGAACTTATGATTATATTTCTACAATATATTTCTACAATACAATAGTTGATAACCAAATTAAGGGACGGTCTACAACTTTTCACCATCTTTAATGATGGTTTACAATTTTCCCCATAAAAATAAGGTACTAAAAAGTTTTTAACTTTTTAATACCTTATCTAATCTAATACCTACTCTTCATCTAACAGGAGGTTGTCTCAAATAGTTGAAAAGTTGTTAACTGTCCCTTACTCTCCAGTTGTTGCCTTCAACAGGTCAGCATAGTTAAAGGAATTTTCCTTTGTAAGCTTAGGTAGTTCTATCTTAACGTTCTTATTAATATTGTAATTTTCAGTAGTATAGTTAAATCCTAAACCTAGCATACCTTTAATATCCTCTGAAGTGTTATCTACTGGACTATTGCTTAATTTGCTCATAACTGATACAAAGTTTTTAATGTCAAGTTGAAGATCTACAACTCCACTTTCTTCGATAATATATCCATCACAAACCTTGTATGTTATGTCAATTCCCTTATCTCCAATTACTTTTAAATCCTTTATAGCATCCATGAACACTTCTATCTGTTTCATAGCTTCCTGTGGATTTGCTGCTATATCATTAAATACCTTTTCTATCTGCTGCTTTTGAACATCTTTATCTGGTGTTGCTGATAGATCAACACAAGACAACATGAACTGTTTAACAAAATTCATATATTCCTTGTTTGTTACAAAATCATTAGCAGTATAATTTAATATAGCCTTTAATTTCATATCGTCAAGTTTCAATTGATAAGTTTGTGCATACTTCATTCCTTCTTTAGTTTCTACTCTTGCCAATCCCTTATAACTTATGAATTTAATCCCTGGATTCCAGTTTTCTGAATACTTTTGCATAAAACTTTGGAATTGTGGTTGGAAATTCTTTGAGAAATTTACTAAACCATTGAAGTCTGGTGCTGGAACTCCTGTTTCCTTATTCATAGCTATAGGATCCATAACCATATACTTCTTTCCAGCTAATTCTGGTGGAAGATAAGGTGATGCCATCGCAGGAATTTCTACAATTTCCTTAATCTTAGGCTGATTACTTGAAAAATCTGTAGTTACCCATACTGTAGTATTTATGTTCATTCCTGCTATTTGCATTGTTACATCTTCTTGAACATTGCTTATAGTTTTAGCACTATTGCTATTAAGTTTTATATTTAATCCCATTTTGGCATCATTTATTACTGGAATTGCCTTATCAGCAACTTCTTGCGCTTCCTTTGGAAGGTCTTTTGCAGTAACATTTACTCCCAAAGTATTATCACTTTGCATAGAAGTAATGTTCATTTGATTTAAAGAAGCCTTTAATAATCCGCTATTAATAGTCTGATTTTTAGCAACAGGCAGTAATGCTTCTAATACAGCTGGTTTTACAACCCCTTCACCACCTAGTACATTCACCTGTCCAATGTCTTTAGTTTTATCATTAATATAACTTTGAACATTAGCTTGTGCGTTATCTCCAACTAATATAATTGGTGAATAAGTTAATGCAGCTAGAGCTGACCCAGAAAGAGCATCTGCAAATCCTGTTCTGCTTGCTAAGTAAACTGTATCATAGTCCATATCCTTAGAGAACTTATTTAAAGTATTTAGGTTTCTTTCATATTCATCCTTACCTGTAATTCTCTCTACATTTTTAAATTCTTTTGATACCTTATCACTTATTACATCTTTTCCACCCATAACATAGGTTTTAGATATGTTGTTGTTTTCTGTTAGGTAATCTTTTAGTTCTGAAGTCACTTCATCCTTTGGTACTAATATTATCGGCATACCTTTAGATGCTGCTATCGGTGCCATAGATAAAGCATCTGGGAAATCTTCTCCAGTAGCTACAACTACTCCCTTATCAGCTCCTACCTTTTTTGCAATTTCAATAGAAGTATCATATCTATCTTTTCCAGCAATTCTCTCTAGCTCAATGCCTTTGTTTTTAATTATGTTCTCAACAACCTCTGATACTGCACCAGTTCCTCCAATTAAGAATACCTTCTTTACTTTTAGTCTTGAAAGCTCACTAGTTACATTATCTACTGTTGACTGATTGTCCAACTTATCTTTAGAAACTAATAATATAGGAGCATTGTATTTCTTTGCTAAAGGTGCTGCACTCAACGCATCTCCGAAATCCTCCCCATTAGCAATTACTGCATAGTCTGAAGTAGCATTCCATCCATTTTTTGAGATAGAAACAGAAGTGTCATATCTATTTGCTCCCGATATCCTCTCCGGCGTAAATGCTGCCTTAGCCTTTGCACCTGCTCCAATACTTAAGCACAAGCTTAATGACAGTAAGCAAGCTATTTTTTTCACGTTCATTTTATATACCCCCTTGTCTCTGATAGTGTAATTATATCATTGGTAAATTTGGGTTACAATAGTTATTTGTGGACATCTTTGGACATACTGGGGACAGTTTACAACTTTTCAGCTATAGTGAATTAGCAAATAATTGTAGACTGTCCCCTAAAGATACAAGGGTATTTATAGAGATTAGTCTCATTTAATTTAAACAATTATTTAATGCAATTAAGTTTAGTATGAAAAATCTGCGTAAAGAAAAGGGACAGTCTACAATTTTTAACACAATAAATGTGTAATAATTGTAGACTGTCCCCATAAAGTTCTAATTATTGATTTGAGTTTCCTCTTCAACTTTTACATCAGTGCTATTTTGATTAGAATTATCTTCTATCACATCTGGCTTAGTTGAATCTACCGTTGTATCTTCTACTTCATTTACTGCTCCTGTACTTTCATCTGGTTTAGTTTGTGTGTCATTGTCAATTTCAAGACCAACTACCTCAGCTTTAACATCTTCTAAATGGATGTTTTCTTTTGTTCCAGAAAGTACAACTATCTTCTTTGCAGTTACTGACTTAATATTTACAATTCCATCCTCACCTGGATTTACATAGATAGTCCCATCTACAGTTATGTCAGAAACAGTAGCATTATTTCCTTCTAAATATAAGTCACCCTTTACATTTCCCTTAAGAGTTACATTGTCTGCTATAATATCTACATTTCCATCATAGTTATCTGTGTAAGTTTTGTCCGCTTCATCTAAGAAATCTGCATTTATACTCATGGATAGTATTAATGAATCTGATATAACGCCCTCTCCACCAATGGCTAATATATAAGTGCTAGGTGAGAGCCTGGACTGTATAAAGTTCCTAGTAGTCTCTGGCACTTCCTTGTTCACAAGTATTATAGGAGAATTAGCTTTTCCTGCAAGAGCAGCTCCTGATAGAGCATCTGCAAACTCATTTCCAGTAGGACCCTCTCCTAGAGCTGTTAATACTCCTGTTAAGTCAAAATCCTCAGCAAAATAATTCATTACTACTGTATTTGTTTCAAATCTATCTGCTCCTCCAAGTCTTTCTGCCCCTGGCACTTTGTCTTTAGTTGCATCACCAACGGAAGCAGTTCCGCCTATTACGTAGGTCTTATTTATACTTGAATGTTTCTTTATAAATTCCTCTGTAGGCTTTGAAAGTTCTTTGCTTTCTGTTAGAAGAATTGGCATTCCCTTCATAGCTGCAATAGGCGCTGCTGATAGTGCATCTGCATAACCATCACCAGATGCTAGAACTATTTTATCTGTTACACCTAACTTTTCTGCAACGGCAACGGCAGTTTCGTATCTGTCATTTCCCCATAACCTGTCTACATTTGCATTGCCAAATTCACTTTTCAACTTATTATAAGCTCCCTCAGATACTGAACCAGTTCCCCCAATAACATATATATTCTCTATCTTAACCTTATCATTTAATCTTTTAAGCTCCTCTAAAGTTTGAGAGTTTAAGCTTTTTGACTCAGTCAAAAGTATCGGTGCATCCTTCGCCTTGGCAAGTGGCGCGGCAGAAAGAGCATCAGCGTAACCTTCTCCACTAGCAATGATTACATTCTTAGTACCATCTAACCAGCCTATTTGAGACACTTTTACAGAAGTCCCGTATCTATCCTCTCCTCCAGCTCTTAATAACCTGCTTTCAACTACTTCCTCTGCTGAAACCTTAACCGCTGTTGCTGAATTAGATAATAATATTGCTGCAAAAGCTACTGCTGAAATTGTACCTATACTTTTTTTATTCATTAAATGATTCCTCCTAAGTTTTTTTATTATATTAATAATTTAATATTTTACATACAAAATTTTTAATATCTTCTAAACTGTTCTCTTTATTAGTTATTATCTTGTATCTGCTACGTGTTTTATTGTATTACATTTGAATATAGTTATCTATACAAAGAAATTTCTAGCTTGCACATCTAATGGAATATGAATTTATTCCTTCATATTTTGGTACAAGCATGCAAATGACTGAAATCATTGATATAAGCCTCTTTGTGCTATATTTTAAGAAAATAATCGATAACTTTCTTCTACAAATTACATAATGAGGTTATTAATATTAATTTATAAGACAACCTTTTTGCTATCAAATAGTGAAGTCTATGTGGGACAGTTCACAACTATTCAACAACAAAAACAAGGGGACGGTCTACAATTATTCATCAATGGAATAATTGTAGACCGTCCCCTTGCTTGTCGAATAGTTGTGAACTGTCCCCATACCTCTATTTAATAAAATCCTTTATCATATTCTCTAAAAACTTTAATCTCTCCTCATAAATCCCTGAAACCTTCTCTACTTCCACAACAAGTATACTACCCCTAACCTTAACATCTTTAATCTTAACAGGCATACTACTTAAATCTAAATAAATGCTAGAGTTATCTGCAGCCATAGTCCCTGTCATAACATTTTTAAGCTTATTTAAAACAAAGTCCTTAGAAATAGGCAGCTTACCTAAATAGACCTTATTCACAATATACTGAGCTTTACCTTCCTTGAATCCTAAGTTTCCTTCTGTACGCAATAGAAAACTAATACCTTTATAGCTGGAAGGTATGAAAAATTGTAAACTGTCCCCAGACATCTCTCCGTGGATTCCCTTTATAGTTAAGTCATCATAAGTCTTCTTTCCACTAGAATAAAAAGCTATAATGCCATTTAGCTCATCATTATTAAGTTCCATTACACCTTTGCTTTGAGCTTTTATTCCCTTATCAATAAGATCAAAGGATACTTTTACCTTTGGAACAACGTAAGAATGATTCCACGATACTAAGCTAAATAACGCTCCTAATGATAGTATTAATATTGTTATTAGAGTAATAACTATAAGAAACCCTCTTTTATTTTTCATCTTACTCATTACATCACTCCTGATTCCCATTTTTGCTTATTATCTATATGAATCTTGGCGTCACTTTACTTAACTGCCCTTAGCAACGCTCCTATTCTAGAGCAGTGTATGATTGACAGTAAAGTCTTCACTACTAATATCTATTAAATTGTTACTTCTAAACTTAAGCATTCTGTCCTCCTATAACTTCAACAGGACTTAATCTATAGGACTTTGCTGCCGGAAAAAAGGCCGCTAAGGTTGAAGCAGTTATATCAATTAAAGAGGATATTATTATGAACTTGTTGTCAATAACTATATCTACCAAGGGCTTCCCTTCTAAAGTTATGTATCTATTAAAAGCCTTTATATACATAATATTAAGCCCTACTCCAAATAATGTTGCAATTACCCCTAATATAAAAGCTTGAACAAAGAAAATACTAGCTACAGAACTATCTTCTACACCCATAGCCTTTAATATTCCTATCTGCTTATACTTTTGGGTTGCTGTTATTCCCAATATACTCATTATACTTAACACCGCTGCAAGTAATACGAAAACCTGAATTATAATAGTGCAAACTCTTTGTCCAATTATACCACTTACTAAAAGCTTGTTTTGACTTTTCCAGTTATCTACTTTTAAGTTTTTATTATTTAAACTTTCCTCTACCTTCTTCTCTAAGATATCTGCGTTATAAGGGTTAACTGCAGATATTTCAATTGAAGTTATTTTATTTCCAAATCCTATTAAATCCTGAGAGGTCTTTAAATCTGTAAAGACCCACTGTCTATTAAGCTTAGCAGAACCTAAATCATAAAACCCTGTCACT
Organism: Clostridium tanneri; assembly: GCF_033659955.1. Lineage (NCBI taxonomy): Bacteria > Bacillati > Bacillota > Clostridia > Eubacteriales > Clostridiaceae > Clostridium > Clostridium tanneri. The sequence continues at coordinate 30,590 of NZ_JARUJP010000017.1, read as the reverse complement.
GTAAGTTCTAAATTTTTGTTATCAATAGTTACTATATTAAACTTATCTCCGAGTTTTAAGTCTAATCTCTCCTTTAACTCCCTGCCAACCAAAGCCTCTTTAGCTTCCTTTATCATCTTTCCCTCGTAGGTTTTGTCTTCTAAGTTATATAAAAGATTAGCTTCTTTTGATGTAATTCCTCTTAATCTAACAGGCTCATTCATGTCCTTCAACTTTATAAAAACCTGATGTTCAGCCACCGGCAGCACAGTTTTTATATCACTGCCTAAGGCTTGAATTTTTTCCTTCTTACTCTCCCATTCTTCCATTCCTCCCTTTGAAAAATAGACTGTTATATGAGAAGAGCTTCCTATAATTTTATCTAGCAATGTTGCATCAACACCCTTACTTAAAAGTCCTAAAAATATTTGGACTGATACACCTATTGCTATACCTAATATTATAATTAAAGTTTGTGCCTTATTATTTTTCAAAAATCTCCAGGCTATTTTAAAGGATGCAAACATCTTTCTTTTCCCTTTCTATACTTCTATCTACATCGAAAACTACACCATCATTTATTTTTATTATTCTATCTGCCTTTTTTGCTATCCTATCATCGTGAGTTATAATTACAAAAGTAGTATTAAACTCTCTGTTAACATTCCTGAATATATCATAAACTCCCTTAGCAGACTTAGAATCTAGGTTTCCTGTAGGTTCATCTGCCAGTATAATCTTAGGTTCGTTCATAAGCGCCCTAGCAATAGCTACCCTCTGCTGCTGTCCACCGGACAAATCATAGACTTTCTTACTCTTAAAATCTGATAACTGCACCAGATCAAGAAGCTCTTCAGCTTTTTCCCTAGTCTTTCTTCCACAGAAAAACTTGCTTATAGTATGAGGCATAAGAACATTTTCTAGAGCATTAAACTCTGGCAATAAATAATGAAATTGGAATATGAAACCTATGGTCTTATTTCTAAGACCTGCCAATGCCCTTCTACTCATGTTATCTGTCCTTTTGCCATCTATGTAAATCTGCCCATCAGTAGGCTTATCTAAAGTTCCTATTATATTTAGCAAAGTAGTTTTCCCACTGCCGGAAGCCCCTATTATTGAATTAAAAGATCCTTCCTTTATTGATAAATTAATATCATGAAGTACATGAGTCTTAGCATTTTTTCCATAAGTTTTATTTATATTTTCTAGTCGTATAATATCTCTCAATTTCTGTGACCCCCAATAGTTTTAATTATGACTTATAGCTTTTTACGACATAATACTGACATGACGCAAAATAATATTTCCTTAGTATTTATATTCTATCATAAAAATCTAAGGCATTGTCCACAATTATTCAAGGATTAAGGGACGGTTTGCAATTTTTCATCAATTAGAAACTTAAAGAAAAATTGCAAACCGTCCCCAAATATATCTTGACCTTACCAATTCATTGTAGTAATATGACCTTGTAGGAAAATTTAATAATTTACCAATCCCAGGGGGGCTGATGTTATCAGCTGAGATTAAGAATGTAATTCTTTGACCCTATAACCTGATCTGGATAATGCCAGCGTAGGAAGAGGTTTCATGTATTTTAAAAATACCTTTATAGTTTTAAAGACATAGGTACAAACCTCCTCTGGTTTGTACCTTTTTTATTTTTCAAATTTTTATAAATTAGGAGGCACTAATATGAAGTTTTCAGAAAGCTTGTATGAAAGCGTTAAAGAAATTTGGGAATCCTATTATACCCATCCTTTTGTAAAGGGAATAGGCAATGGCACTCTAGAAATAGACAAGTTTAAATTTTACATGATTCAAGATTACATATACCTTCTAGACTATGCCAAGGTTTATGCATTAGGCATAGTAAAGGCAGATAGAGAAGATATAATGCAGGGCTTTTCCAGCATGGTGAACAACATTCTAAATGGAGAAATGAGTATTCACCGCTCCTATATGAAAAGACTGGGCATTACCTATGAAGAAATTGAAAATACAAAGGCTTCTCTTGCAAATATCTCATACACCAACTACATGCTTGCTGTGTCACAAATAGGCGGGCTGCCAGAGGTATCCGTTTCTCTACTGGCTTGTATGTGGAGCTATTTAGAAATTGGCAGAAACTTAAGCAAAAACCCTGGTGCTGTAGACCACGAATTTTATGGTGAATGGATTAGAGGATATATATCAAAGGAATATGTGGGATGTACTAAATGGCTTATAGATTTAGTAGATGAACTTTCAGAAAATCTTTCACCAAAGGATAAGGAAAGATTAAAAGAAATATTTATAAATACCAGCAAATATGAAGCAATGTTTTGGGATATGTCTTATAACAAGGAGATGTAATTATTAATGTTAAAGTTTTGTGACGTAACCTTTAAATACGAAGAGGACTCCTATACCCTTATAAAAGACCTAAGCTTCAATGTAAATAAAGGTGAATTTATAAGCATAATAGGTCCCAGTGGCTGTGGTAAGAGCACAATATTTAGATTGATTTCTAAACTTGAAAGAAGCTCTAATGGAGAAATCTATATTAATGATAACAACATTAATACTATTAGCGATCCTATAGGGTATATGCCTCAAAGTGACCTGCTGATACCCTGGAGAACTATTTTAGAAAACGCTTGCCTTCCCCTAGAAGTAGGTAACAAAAAACAAAAGGATGCAAAAAAGAAGGCTGAAGAATTTTTAAAAACCTTTGGATTAGACAACTATAAAAACAAGTACCCAAAGGATTTATCTGGAGGAATGAGACAGAGAGTTTCCTTTATAAGAACTCTCCTTACCGGTGCAGAGGTTATGCTTTTAGATGAACCCTTTAGTGCCTTAGACGCCATAACAAAGCTTTCCATGCAGGAATGGCTTTTAAATCAATGGTCAAAGCTTAATAAAACTATATTATTTATAACCCACGATGTTGAAGAAGCTTTGTTTTTATCTAATAAAATATTTGTAGTTTCCGAAAGGCCTATAACTAAATTAAAGGAAGTAGTAGTACCTTTTGGTTACCCAAGGGACAGGCATATGTTAAGTAAACCTGAAATGCTTAGCATAAAAGAAGAACTTGTCAATGAATTAAAGCAGAGGATTGAACTATGAAGAAATATAAATCATCAATAATTGTAAGTATTGTATTTTTTATAATATGGGAGGCTCTAGCAAGATATATAGATGCTATGTACATACTTCCTTCTCCCAGTAGAATTGTAGAAAAGATTTGGCTTTTGAGAGAACCTCTCTTTTTAGTACATCTTCCCTCTACACTGTTGGTTACTTTTATAGGTCTTGCTATATCAATAGTTTTAGGTGTAGGCCTAGCTATAACCATGAGCTTAAATGAGAAAATAGAAAAGGCAATATATCCTATTGTAGTAGTAACTCAAACCATACCTATTACTGCCTTGGCACCGATATTCGTGCTTTGGTTTGGATACAGCATTTGGAGTAAGGTGGTAGTAACTATACTTATTACTTTCTTTCCTATAACGGTGAATTTATATGATGGTCTTCGTTCTACTAAAAGGGAAATGGAGGAACTGCTGATTACTTATGGAGCAAGCAAAAGGGATATATTTATCAAATTAAAATTTCCCTCTGCCCTTCCCTATTTCTTTTCAGCAATAAAAATAGCAGTGCCTCTTAGTGTAATAGGTGCTGCCATCAGTGAATGGCTTGGATCTCAATCGGGCCTTGGCTATTTTAGTAAAAGGATGATGACCCAGTTAGATGGAGCAGCAGTCTTTGCTCCAATAGTGATTTTATCCCTTGCTGCAGTTATCCTTGTGTTTATAATTAATCTCTTAGAAAATAAAATAATAAAATGGAGGAACGAGTAATGAAAAAACTTAAATATCTCTCACTATTATTAACTTTTATATTTATAACCTTTATGGCAGCAGGCTGCTCAAATAAAGAAGCAGCTAAAACTAATGGAGAAAAACTAGAGGAGGTAGACTTAGTGCTGGACTGGTATCCAAACGCAATACATACCTTTATATATGCAGCTATGGAAAATGGATACTTTAAAGAAGAAGGCTTAAAGGTTAATATCAAATACCCTTCTAACCCAACAGACCCACTTTCACTACCAGCTGCAGGCAAAGCAACCTTAGGTATTTACTATCAACCAGATATAGTAATTGCAAGAGCAAATGAAAACGTTCCAGTAAAATCTATTGGAGCAATAGTACATACACCATTAAACGTAATAATATCCTTAAAGGAAAAAAATATAAATTCACCTAAAGATTTATCTGGAAAAACCATTGGATTTTCAGGAAATCCTTTAAATACAGAATATGTTAAAACCATGGTAAAAGCAGATGGGGGAGATCCAAACTCTGTAAAAGTAATAGATGTAGGCTTTGAACTTCTTTCATCAATGGTAACAAAAAAGGTAGATGCTACAACTGGGGGCCTTGTAAACCATGAAGTTCCAGTAATGCAGCATGAAGGTCATGAAATAAACTACTTTGATCCATCTAAATATGGAGTACCTAATTATTACGAAGAAGTCTTTGTTACCAGTGATAAAACTTTAAAGGAAAAACCTGAAACCTTGAAAAAGTTTATGAAGGCTGCAAAAAAAGGTTTTGAATTCACAAAAAATAACCCTGATAAATCCTTAAAGATATTGCTAAATAATCAGCAAAAGGATAATTTCCCTCTTATAGAGGCAGTGGAAAAACAAAGTATAGATATTCTTCTTCCTAAGATGGAATCAAAGGACGAACCTTTCTTATATCAAGACAAGAAGGTTTGGGAAAACAATATAAACTGGCTTCAAGAAAAAGGTCTGCTAAAGGAAAAAGCTAATGCAGAAGACTTTTATGTAAATCTTGATGAAATTAAATAGAAGAGAAAGGGGTTGTCTTACAGCGTATAAGACAACCCCTTAAAATATTTCCTTTAAATCTATTACCAAGCCTTTAAAAATTCTCAGGCTTCATCTCCTTACAATAAAAACTCTCCTTTACTTATGTCAAAAATTAGGGAAAGAATTCTCTTTACATAAGAACTTATGTTCCGTATAATAAATATAGAACATGAGTTTGTAATTATTTTTAAGAATCCTGTCACCTTTTTAAAAATTCCCGGTATATATTAGGTGAAAGGAGTTGATAAATATGGCTGCAACAGCAACAAAATTAAGTAGTTCATTAATCATTAAGTACATCGATGGGATGGACTCAAAGGGAAAGGAAATAGTGAAAAAGCAGAGCTTTTCAAAAATAAAAACCTCTGCTGCAGAGCAAGATCTCTTTGACGTAGCAAAGGAAATAGAAAAGCTTATCGGCAAAACTTTAGATGAAGTTATAAGGGAAGATCAAAATTCAATAACTAACATTTAGAAGGGTACTTATCCAAAAACTAAGAGAATGAATCAATGGACAGTTAATAAACTTACCTTAACTGTCCACCATCAACTAAATAAAAAGGGGGCTGTGTAAATGAGTAAAACACTGGTAATGAACTTTTTAAATGAGGAAGGTAAAAAAACAGCAATTAGAGTAAGTAACGTCAGAGAAGACGTAACTGACCTAGAGGTAAAAACTGCCATGGATCTTATAATATCCAAAAACATATTTACCTCTACCGGCGGTGACTTAAAAGTTAAGGACTCTGCAGAGATAGTGGATAAGAGCACTACAGATCTTCAAGTCAAATAAACCCATTAAAATAACAAACTCCCCGGTGTAATATCTTTTGCACTGGGGATATATAGTAGGTGATTAAATGAATACAGACCTTTTAACTATGATAGGTAATATGGGATTTCCCATTGCGGTATCCGTGTACCTGCTGGTTAGATTAGAAAGTAAACTTGAAGCGCTCACCTTAAGCATAAATGATCTTTCAGTGACTATAAAAAACTTGCTAGCTTCAGAGGTCGGAAGATAAAAACAGGGCAGAACTTCTATAATAGAGGTTTTGCCCTGTTTTACTTCTTCTAATATAAGTGGGGAGTGGTTGTTATGATAAAAAACAATATTGATGTCTTAATTATGGAAGCACAGAAGGGTAATAAAGACTCCTTAGAAAAAATATTAAATTTGTACAAGCCCCTTATTCTAAAAAATGCCAGACAGATTTACATAAATGGATATGAAACAGAAGATTTAATACAGATAGGCAGCCTGTCTCTTGTGAAAGCTGTGTATAAGTACCAAGCTGATAGAGGCGCTAACTTTACAATCTTTGCTGCAAAGGTTATTAAAAATACCTTTAATGAAGAGTTAAGAAAAGTCATAAGCAAGAAATGGGATGAAAACTTTAAATGCAGCCTAAACAGCTTGAACAAAGACGGCATAGAGTTTATAGAAATACTACATTCACCAGAGGATTTAGAAGAGACTGTTCTTTTAAAGGAAAAAATAGCTATGCTTAAAAAGGCTATTAATAATCTTCCTGAAGATGAAAGAGAAATTATTAATTGGTTTTACCTAAATAATAAATCCTTAAAAGAGTATGCTGCTAAAGAAGACATAAATGTTAACACTGTTGTAAAGCGAAAAAGCAGAGCATTAGGAAAACTAAAAAGATATTTTTTGAAGAATTATAAATAACTATTATAAGTGAATTATAAGTGGAGGGGTTGAAATTGAAGAATTGGTTGTTCAAAGATGACAGTCCATGTGGCTGATTCTGACAGACCAATACCAGATAATACTACAGATATTACTACAGAAGTTAATGATAATGATAATAAGGCCCCTGAGGAGACATTACCAAAACCAAATATCCTTGAAAAAGCTAATGACAAAAATAGTGCCCTTAAAAGTGTACTAAACTTTTACAGCAGTAATATAAGACTGCCAAGCTCCTATGAACTCGAAATATTCAACTCTCTCCTAGAAGAATTTAAGGAGCCAGAGCTTATTATACTTGCCCTTAAGCAGTCCATAGAAAGTAATGCACGGAACTTAAGGTACGCTGAAAAGGTTCTTTACAACTGGCTGGATAAAGGCATAAAAACTGCAGAAGCAGCAGAAAAATTTATTGCTGATTATAAAAAATATAAGGGAGATGGGATAGATGGATACTCTAGAGAAAAGTATTGGCAGGATAAATGTTATTATACAAAGACTTCGGCAAAACACAGTAAATGGTCAGGCTACAAGCCTCCAAGAGGAAATCACCCAGCAGACATCCACATCGAAGGACTTATCTAAGAAGTCCTCCTCTATAAATAACAAAGAACTCTCTCCAGTATCTAGAGAAAACCCTATTGGAGAATGTCCTCTTTGTTTAGGAAAGGGTTTTATAATAAAGCATAATATAAATGCCCAGGATACGATAATTTTCTGCAAATGCAAAGAGATGGACAAAACCCGTGCCCTGTGGAAAAACTCAGGAATAGAATCAGAAAAAAACAGACTTACCTTCTCAAACTACAGGCCCTATAATCAATTCACTGAGGAGGCAAAAAATACTGCTCTAAACTACTTTAAAAACTTTAAGAACATAAGAGCTACAAGAAAAAATAGTGCAGCTTTTCTAGGACAGGTAGGCAGCGGAAAGAGCCATTTAAGCATTGCCATTGGCTTAAACCTTTTAGCAAAGGGCCTTCATGTAATTTATATGTCCTATAGAGATGAAATCTTAAAACTAAAACAGAACATTTTAGACGAGGAATACTATGCCAGCTGCATAAGAAAGTACAAATCTGCAGAGGTTTTAATTATTGACGATCTGTTTAAGGGTAAAATCAATGAATCGGATATAAATATAATCTTTGAAATAATTAACTATAGGTACATGAAGAACCTTCCCATTATTGTGTCTTCAGAGTTTACCTCAGAGAGACTGCTGTATTTTGATGAGGGTGTTGGAAGCAGAATTATTGAGATGTGTAAGGACTATATAATTGAAATGGAGGGAAGAGAAAGCAATTATAGGATAAACCATAGATGACAAATAAACCAGAGAAATATAATAACTTTTATACATAGCTTAGGATTTATTATAATCTATTAATAAATCTTAAGTATCTTGAATAATATATTAGTGATTATCAATTTTGCTTATAGGTGTTTTAATGGAAGCAAAGATATTTATGTCACTATCTCAACTAATTAAGTCTCTTTTAGGTACCTTTTTGCTCGGAATTATACTTGGCTCTATAATAGGAGCACTGCTATTTTTAAAATTTAAAAAGCACTTTAGATAGACTTTAACTATATAAAGTGCTTTCAACCATTGAATTTAACTTAGCAAAATACTTATTTAGATTAAAAACTACAGGGATTTACCTATTGTAAATTCTTGTAGTTTCTCTTATTTTTTATTACCCTTTTCTTAATTTCTATTCATATCAGATGTCTTCACTTTGATCTAGCTTCACCTTTTTTTCTAGTTGAGCACCTAATACTTTACCGAATAATGTGGACAAGATAATGCTCTAACATTAATCTTGTAAAAAACACCTGCTTATTTAATCTTAAGTAGGTATAAAAAATAAATTTAAGGAAAGAATTTCAACATATTATAATTTAAAAAGGAGATTTAAAAGTGAAAACTTTTTTATACTTTGTTTTATTATTGCTTATTATAGGTACAATCGTTCTCACTCTAGCATTATGCAAGGCTGCTGGTAAAGAAAAATATTTTTAAGTTTATTTGTTAATCATTTATTATGTCACTAATGGTATTTATTTAAAAGCAAAAACCTTGTTTCTAATCTCTCTGATAAGCTTATTGTTTATCCTAATGCACTATACAAAACTACTAATAAAGATAACACCTCAATTACTCTTTTCAATGTGTATCATTTCATATAACTTTATTCTTTAATCGCTCTTTTAAAGATCCAAAATATAATTAGACAAAATTATAACTAAATTGTAATTATACTGTAACAATCTAAGGGTAAAATGAATTCTTGATGGAACTAACTAAAGGGGGTCCGAATATATGAAGAAAATATCTAAACTTCAAGTATTAAGATTTGTTATCCAAATAGGATTTTTATTTTTCTTACCTAGCTTATTCACTTTAACCTTTGGTGAATTAAAGCAGCTTTACTCAATGATTGCTTCAGGTAATTTCAATTTTACAGCAGCTCTTCCACAACTACTGGAAGCAATTGTAGTTATACCGGCAACAATATTATTGGGCAGATTCTTTTGTGGATGGATTTGCGCCTTTGGTACCTTCAACGATATTATTTATCTTTTGTCTAATAGATTATTTAAGACGAAATTCATAGTAAAGGAAAAAGTAGACTCAGTATTAAAATATCTAAAATATGTAGTTTTGTTGTTTATAATATTTCTTGCATGGATAAAAGGCATCTCTCTTGATAGCTATAGCCCCTGGAATGCTTTTGCCCAGTCTACTGAGTTCACTGAAACAATATTTTTATATCCAGTAGGCTTTGGAATACTAGCATTAATAGTTGTAGGCACTATATTTATAGAACGGTTTTTCTGCAGGTACTTATGTCCTCTAGGAGCTATCTTCTCTATAACTTCTAAGCTTAGGCTTCTGAGAATAAATAAGAATAGAGAAAAGTGTGGCAAATGCCGAATCTGTACAAATAATTGTTCCATGGGAATAAAGCTTTATGAAGTAGATGTTGTAAACAGTGGGGAATGTATAAATTGTATGAAATGTATAAGTTCTTGTCCTAGAAGCAATACTGAACTAAAAATAGTAGGGAAAAAAGTCAACCCTGCTTTCGTTAGCGGTGCAATAATATTGAGCTTTATAGCTATATACTCCTTATCAACAATTCTTGTTGCTAAAAGCAATGTAGCTTTAAGTACCGATACTAACTTATCAAAAACGGAGAATTCAATATCAGAAAATAACAATAGTACAAGCAGCACAGAAGGAAAAAAATATAAGGATGGAACTTATGAAGGGACAGGCCGCGGCTACAGACCGAATTTAAAGGTTTCTGTTACAATAAAAAATGATAAAATTACTGATGTTCAAATATTATCAAATAACGAAACGCCTAGGTATACTACAATCCCTTTTGATACAATACCTAAGGAAATTATAGATTCACAATCAACGGATGTAGATACCATATCCGGTGCAACTAGGACAAGTAACGGAATAATGGAAGCAGTAGAAGATGCACTTAGCCAGGCTAAAACTGGTGGTTCTGGTGAAAGCAGTGCAACAAAAGAAAGTGGTAACCAATCTACCGATGAATCTAATAATTCAGGTAGATATGATGGAAAAGAAATCTACCCAGGTGAAGAGTATAATAAAAATAACGCTCCAAACGACAACTTTGGAGATAACTTAAGTCCAAGATTTGATGGTAATCGTAGACAAAGACATAGATAAACGTCTGTGCTGAAAGCTGCTTAAAATAACATGCAATACATAATAAGGGCCTGTCTCACTAAGGAATTTACATGCAATATATTAATTAACAAACTTAAAATTATCACAATATATTATAGTATATTCTTAATGCAACAGTCCCTTATTAATTGCCTATATTATAGTGAGGACATACTCTATTTTTCATTAAAGGATACCAAATTGTCAAACTTGTCCTTGTTTTCCTCAACTACTTCTATAAACTTTTCTGCAATATCAGGATCAAATTGAGTACCTGAACACCTTCTGATTTCTAATAAAGCTTCTTCATAGTTTTTTCTATGACCATAAGGCCTATTGGATGTCATTGCATCAAAGCTATCTACCACTGTTAGCACCCTGGAAAGATATGGAATCTCCTCTTTTTTTAGCTGAGATGGGTACCCTTTTCCGTCATATCTTTCATGATGATATAAAATTAAAGGAATTACCTCTTTTAAAGACTCTACAGAGTTTATAAGATTAGCTCCATTTGCTGGGTGGTGCTTTAGTATCTCCCACTCTTCATTGGTTAACGTCATCTTTTTATTTAATATTTCTTCTGCAATACTTATCTTTCCTATATCATGTAAATAAGCACCATACTTTAAAGTTTTCTTTTCTTCATCAGTAAGTTCTAACTTATTTGCCAAAAGCTTAGCAAACATTACAACTCTCTCAATATGTCCATATGTATACCTATCTTTATTATTTATTATACTAATCAAGGTTTTTATTGATGTAATTAAGTCTATGTGCTCTTCTTCAATATCTTTCTTTAGTTCTTCTAGTACAGAATGGTAGGTTTCCACTCTATTCTTGTTAAAGAATTTAGCCCTATACAGTGCATCATCAGCACTGTTAATTAACTCCACTTCATTTTTGGCTTTACTAGGAAAAGTTGAAACTCCTACTGATATTGTAATTTTTCCATTAGGTTGGTTTTTTTCCCCTTCAAATTCCCAATTTTCCACTTCTGCTCTAATTCTTTCAGCTACAGTAATTGAAGTTTTTTCATCGGTATTGGACAGTATAATGACAAATTCTTCTCCACCATACCTAGCAACTATATCGCCTTTTCTTACATTATTATTTAGTATATAGCCTATTTGCCTCAGAACATCATCACCTTTTTGATGTCCATTTAAATCATTGTAATGCTTAAAGTAATCAATATCTAGTAGTATTAGTGAAACTGAAGATTTTGACTCTTTTGCTTTTTCAAGTATACTTTTTAAAGCATCCTGAAAAAATCTGTGATTATAAACCTCAGTTAATCCATCTATATTAGCTAGGTTGGATAGTTTATCAATATACTCATTTTCAATTTTAACATAATACCCTAATAACCAAGCTGTTAATATGAAAATTCCACATAAAATCAAGTCATTTTCAAAGCAATTGTTGATAATCTTACCTTTTGCATAAATTAAATCAATAGTTAGTACTATGGAAGATGATATAACAGCTACGATAATTCCGTATCTCATCTTTGATTGTATTGTGGCTGTTATGATAATAAATAAAAACAATAACTTATATTGACTGATATACGCCCTTGATAGAATTATTAGAACTGTAAATAATAAAATGAATATAAAATCCTCAATTACTTGTAACCACTTAATACCACTAAACTTTACTTTCCTTGTCCAAAAAAATACCCAAACCAAATAAATTAGTGCTAATACTAAAATACTCATTCCTAATGGGATCATACTTAAGTAGTCATTTGCATCTATGTATCCATAACTTACTACCCTTGAGAATCTATTAAAAATTATGATGCCACAGAAAAGCAGAGAGGTTAACTTCACAATTGATATAATTTCATATACTTTTTTCTTTCTATTATTAATGATTTCATTCATATTCGCACACCTATTGTATTTTAAGTTTGTAAGCAATAAGTATAAAGACCGAAAAATCGGCCTTTATACTATTCCTCTCTTAAGCACTTTGGCTCCTCTGGTTGATAAAATCCCCATCCACATGCAGACGCTGAAGTTGAAAGTGCAAAAAATGTACACAATGATGCTGCTAGTACCATCATGCTCTTTAATGCCTTCATTTTAAAATTTTTCATTTTTTTCCCCCCAATATATTTATAATTTTTTCAAAGAAAGTATCTATATTTGATAACACTAGATACCCTTTCGGTGTAAGTGTTAACACCTGCCATAGAACACCTAAGCAAATGCACATAGCAATTACTAGATATTGATTATTTCCTATTATAAAGTGGCCAACTAATAACGTTGCTACAAGAATAACTAATACATTAACAGTAAAAATTGACCCTTTTTTCATACGTTGTTTGGATTTCTCCTTCACAATAGGCTTAGCTGGGCTATCTACTGGTGCATATTTGTAAATATTATAGTATGCAAATAGGAAAACAACTACTATTATAGTAATAAGCCAGCTTAAGTTTACTAACTTATAGGTATATTCTACAAATAGTGCTAGTCCAACTGATACCAATGCACCTATTAATGCACAACGATTAGGAGAGGTAGAATGAGCTCCTCCAGAATACTTTCTCAATATGCTAATACTAAAGGAAACAACTAAAGCCTCTAGTGGAACCTTAAATATCATCCCAAGGATTATAACCATAATGATGCACCAAATTGTTTGGATAAAGTTAAATGCACCATAGGCAATAATCTCTTTCTTATCCTTGTCTAAGTTTAGAGTAGAAGCGACCTTAAATGCTAAATTATTTGATAACTTCTCTATTAGAAACATTTGTACCAGCCTTTCTTGAGTATGAATTTCTACTCCATATTGCAAAAATAATTATAGCAAATAGCAGCAGAGATGGGATACCATATATTACTTTTAGAAAAGCATTTTTAAATGCACTTTCAGCATTTACTTTAAATAAACTTGTTATAATAAAAACATTAATCCACTCGCAAATAAACAGTATGGTCGCTGAAGTCAATCCAGCAGATACTGCTTTAATGATGTCAATTTTATTTATATTAATAGTTATTAAAACATAAATTATAAGAAGTATTATTGTATGTACTCCAAAATGAATTGGAAGCATCCTTACTAAGTAAGTTGCTATCGATAGTAATATAGTAGATATACAAAAATTTATCTTATCAATGTTTTTGCCTGAAAAAGCATATGCAGATAAAACTAGTATGCATGTTTCAGGAATAAGCCTTAGGAAAAATTCTAATAACGATAACTTTAGCATAGTTCACCTCATGTGATAAATCATGTCTATTTCCATACTATGTAATTATACCATTAATTTATCACAGGGTGAATATACAAATATAATAAAAAATGACAACTATACTTAATATTTTACAAGTTACCACCTTAAACTTAAAGTCACTTTTAGGTTATAATGCTAAATTTATTCCTTAAGAATTTGGGGACGGTTCACAATTTTTTAGCACCCTTAGTTTTTCTTGTTAAAAAATTGTAAACCGTCCCTAGCTTATTTTTTGTTGAAAAATTGTGAACCGTCCCTAGTTTGTCTACTCATATCTCAAGGCTTCAATAGGATCAAGCTTCGCTGCTTTACCTGCAGGATACATTCCAAAGAAAATACCAACTGCTGATGAGAATCCAAAGGATATTAGTATTACCCTCATAGATATAGGAATCTGTATGTGCATAAAGGAGCTTGCAAGCTTGCCTAAGGATATCCCCAGTATAGTTCCGATAGCTCCCCCTATTAAGCAGAGTATTACTGACTCCATAAGAAACTGTATCTTAATATCTCTTGTCTTTGCTCCTATTGCTTTTCTTATACCTATCTCCCTAGTTCTTTCGGTAACAGATACAAGCATTATGTTCATAACTCCTATACCTCCAACTAATAGAGATATAGCTGCTATAGCTCCAAGGCCTAAGGTTAACATACTTAACATCTTATTTACCTGGTCTAACTCTTTGAATCCCTGCTCAACAATATACTTACCTTTATTTTGATGTTTACTTTCAAGAATTCTTAGTATCTTTGTGCCTATCTGATCTGCATTCTTCATATCTGAAAGAGTTACTGTTAAGCTTGATATTTTCGTATCTTTAAATATTCTTTCTCCTATAGTTATAGGAATTATCATAGTTCCAGGCATATCAGGATTAAGAGATTCTCCAAGAGCAGCATTAGGATCCGCCGACACACCTATGATAGTTACATTAATACTTTTGTCTTCAACGTTTATCTTTACTCTTTCCCCTACTGCATCAATATTACCAAAAAGTTTTATTGCAGTTTTATCATCTATTACTGCAACATTCTTTATGCTCTCTACATCATTTTCATTGAGATATCGTCCTTTTGCTATTTTCACATTAAAATACTTCATAGATCCAGCATTGGTTCCTGAAACATACATACGTTTTGACTTATTATTTTCAGTTTGCAGAGAGCCCATATCTCCAATGTTAGTTATAACAGATGTGATTTCAGGTACTTTTTCCTTTAAAAGATCCATATCCTCTAGAGTATAATAGTCTCTTTCTTTTACCCCTTCATCTGTGTTAAAGTTCATTTTAACATTAACTATATTAGTACCAATATCCTGAAATTGATTTGTTACATAAAGCTTTGCTCCATCACCTATAGATACTATTGTAATTACAGAAGATATTCCTATAATTATACCGAGCATAGTGAGGAAGGACCTCATTTTATTTGATCTTACACTTTGCAGTGCAGATTGAAAACTTTCCATTATATTCACTGTCCTTACCCCCTAACTATAGTTCTATCTTCCACTAGATTGTCTGAGATAATATTTCCATCCTTAAAGACAATGGCTCTTTTAGTATGCTGGGCTATATCAGGCTCATGGGTAACCATAACTATAGTTACTCCTTCATCATTAAGTTCCTGAAAAATACCCATTATCTCCTCACTGGATTTACTATCTAAGTTTCCTGTAGGCTCGTCTGCAAGTATTATTGTTGGATCATTTACAAGAGCCCTTGCTATAGCTACCCTTTGCTTCTGTCCTCCCGATAACTCATTTGGCTTATGATGTACTCTATCAGAAAGTCCAACTCTGTCTAAAGCTATCTTTGCTCGTCTTTCTCTTTCAGCCTTTGGCAAACCTGCATACATCATTGGCAGTTCAACATTAGCAATGGCAGTAAGCTTCGGAAGCAGATTAAATGCCTGAAATACAAAGCCTATCTTTTTGTTTCTAATACTAGCAAGACTATTATCGTCAAGAGAGGATATATCAACTTCATCTAAATAATATTTGCCTTCAGTAAGCTTGTCTAAACATCCTAGTATGTTCATCAATGTAGATTTTCCTGAACCGGAAGCCCCCATTATAGCCACATATTCTTTTTCCTCTATTTCAAGATTTACACCTTTTAAAGCTTTTAATTGAATTGCTCCAGTATCATATACTTTAACGAGATTTTCAAGCTTAATTATCACTTTTTAGTCCCCTCACTTTTCTTTGCTCCTTCTGTAACCACATCTCCCTCATGAAGGTTTTCTGAAGGATTTACAATATATCTATCTCCTTCTTTAAGGCCATCTTTGATTTCTACATCATATTCTGTCTCAATACCAGTTTTTATGTATTTTTTCTCAATTTTATTCTCTTTGTTTACTACATAAACATATTTTTTACCTGTACTTTTTTCATCTTTAATGCCATCAAAGCCAATTGTAAGCACGTTGTCCTTCTCATTTATTACAATCTCTGAATCAGCTTCATAACCAGCCTTCACTTTATCATCAGGATTGTCCATGGTAACCTTAATATTAACCTTATATTCTTGATTCGCACCATTAGTTTTTGCCTGAGCCATTTCCCCTATATCTGTTACCTGACCAGTATACTTTTTATCTGAGCCCTTTACTTTAATATTTGCCTTCTGGGCCTTAACAACCTTTACTGCATCATATTGATTCATGTCTACAGATATCTTATATAGTGAATTATCATCTACGATAACCATATCCCCAGCCTTAGGAAATTGATTTTCCTTAGCATCCATTTTTATTACTATTCCATCAGTATTAGCTCTTAACTTGCTTTCCTCTATCTTTTTATTAAAGTTATCTATATCCGCCTGTGCTGATGCAATTTGATTTCTTTGAGCGGTTACTTTATCGTTATTAGACGAGTTTACATTGCCATAAGCCACCTGTGACTTTGATAAAGTCGCTTTAGCAGACTTGACAGCATTAGAAGCATCTTCAAACTCCTTTTTAGCAGCATCGAAGTCACTCTGTGATATGTGTCCTCCGCTGAGTAATTCTTGATTTTGCTTATACTTCTTACTTAGATGTTCATAATTCCTTTGTGCATTTTCAAGAGTTATCTGTGATTGTGCCAAATCGTTTTGTGCATTACTTCTATCTGCTGCTATTTCTGTTCCAAGCAGCTGATTTAATGTAGATTGTGCACTGGCTAAACTCAACCTTGATTTTTCAAGCTGATTTTCATACTCAGATGTATCAAGCTCTACTAGTATGTCCCCTTTTTTTACTTGCTGCCCTTCGCTCACTAAAACCTTCACAACCTTCTGTGATGGATTTAGTGCTATATCATTTCTGTAATTCGCTTCTACATTACCCTCTGCAGATACGGATTGTACAACTTTCTTTTTTGTCACTTTAGATATAGTTACCTCTTTAACTTTAGCTTTTTTTGCCTTTGTATAGGATGATACCCCCATGCCTATAACAGCTAGGGCAACAATTCCTATAATTACTACCTTTTTTTTAATCTTAATAGACTTTAGTTTTACTCCCATACTCTTTCCCCTCTTACTTAGATTATAATTCCTTTTTTGTAGTAATATTCAAACTACTACATAAGCTTATCATTAACTCAAACGTATTTCTACATTTCAATTATAATCTACATTTATGGTAATATTTCTTAACTTTTTCTTAACTATTTATTAACTGTTAGTTTATAAACAAAATTCTAAGTCATCGGGTAAACAAAAAAACCATCATTACTGACGGTTCTTTTTTAATGGATGTAATCCTAAACTTAGCTTTTGCTTCCAAGCTCCTCTAATTTAAAGGACACAGTCCAGTTATTTAAAGCCATATCCTCTTCTACTTTTACCCCTGTAGGGAAAACAAGGTTGCAGATTCTTGCCTTAAGAGGGCTGATTGTAAAATTATCTAATTTAAATAGCTCTGATTTTACTACAGTTCCATTAGGATCCTTTAAAGTAACAGGAATTTTCTCCATATTTACAGCTTGGTTGTTACCATTTCTTACTACTAGTGTAACTAAAATGTTTCCATTCTTCTGTATTCCTATACTAAAAGTAGATACAGAAATTTCCCCTTCGTTAATATCTGGAACTTCATTTAAGAAGTTATCATAAACAAGCTTATCAGCTATATCTATATCCTCTGGTAAATCTTCAAATTGAACTTTGACAGTTCTAGAAGCCTCTAGCCTTGAATCAAAAGCTAGCTTCCAGTTATCAATTGGTATAGCATCAACTTTTACATTCTTCTTTTCAAAGTAAAGCTTTACTGGTCTTGCAGAATGTGGTGGTAATTCCCCTAAAGACTGTAAATTAAACATTTGCTTTCCTAATACTTCATCTTTGGAATCTAATATATAAAAAGGAACTTTTCCAAGAGTGACCTTTGTTGAAAGTCCATTTCTTATATAAGCTTTAATTTCAAATTTTTCACCTTGATCATAAGCATAGATACCAGTTACGTTAAGTTGTCCTTCAACTATTTTTGGAAGCTCTGCTATTTCCTCTTCTAAAATTTCTTTTTGAACATCAGACATTACATTCTCATCATGATCTAAAAGCGAAAGTACCGTAGATACATATAATTTATCATTATTTACACTTCCACTGCTATTAGCTTCTTGCTTTTTGTTTTTCATTTTATACCTCCAAGTTTCCTTCATTAATATACTTTCACAATAGTTACTACTTAATAAAAGACCTCACTTACAAACTTCGATAGTAACTACACCTATTTCTACATTATATTTTACTAGTTTAATATATCATAATGATTTTGTAAAATCAATTTACATATTATATAGAAGTAACTTTTTCTTATTATTCCTGCAAATTATTCTCTTGGCTTTTATAATTAGACTTATTGTTATAATATTTTATACTTCTTTGCCCATTTTTATGTATATCTCCCCTTTTACCTAAGAAATAGCTTTATATAACTTTATCGGTCTTTAAAAGAGACTAGTAGTCATTTAGAATAATCTACTAGTCTCTTTTAATTATTAATCACTTACATTTTCCTTTGGCTTCATTAATTTTCTCTGTACAACTTTAAAACCAAAGATTTTAAACAAGTATAATCCTACTCCTACAGGCAGCCAAAATAGTGCATAATAGATTCCGCCCTGCACATAAGGTGCAATAACAGCAAAATCTACGCCCTTTAAATTTATAGTCTTCAGCGGATTAATAAAGTACACCAAAGGCCATATCTTTTTCACCACACTGAAGAAACCTGCTGGCATCATATACTCTGGCCATACGTACCCTGCCGTAAGGAATGTAGGCACAGATAAAAACATACTAAACCGAACGCATTGGTCCATGGCATCAAATACGAAGGCAAAGACGAAGGATATAGCTGTAAGATCTAAAAGAAATACAGTAAGAAGAATAAAATAATCTATTAAGCTTCCCTTAAGTGGAAGATAAAAATACTTTCCTGCTGCGTACAAACTGCCAGTAGCTCCTACTGCTGCCATTGTAGCAAAAACTAAAATTTTCAAAGAAATTTTTAGAAGCTTTCTTACTCCTTCCTTTGAACGAAGCTTCATTTTTACCATGCTTAGTTTTTCTTCAATTAATACTGGTGCTAAGGCTCCAATATACACCTGCTGAACAACAGCTCCTATCATAGCATAAAGCAGGTATCTCATATAACTTAACTGGGGATCGTAAAGTATCCTTTCCGTAAAGGATAGCGCTCCTATAGACTTTTGAGCTGCATAAGGCACCATATTATTTGCCTCTAAAACATTAAGCTGAATGCCAGCATTAATAGTATTTAATATTTCACTTCCATAGGACAAGGCATTATTTCCTATTACTATATTAGTTTCATCTATTAATAACAAAGTTTTAGGTGCTTTTATAGCATTTGCATCCTTAGCAAAATTATGAGGTATAATAAGCCCTACACTAACTTTTTTTGTCTTTATAGCTTCATTGAGCTCTTCATCAGTCTGAGCACGATAAACAACCTTAAATTTTGAAGTTTCTTCAAACTGCTTCACAACATTTCTTGATATAGAGGAATTATCCATATCCAGAATCCCCATAGGGATTTCCTCAACAAAAATTTTACTAAAAACCAATCCTAAAAGGGAAATAAAAAGTACTGGTCCTAAAGTAAGTAAAAAAATATTCTTTAATGTTACTGGTCTAACTCTAAAAGGTAGCTTTTTCTTCATGCTTGAATCACCTCTTCGGCTTGTTGCTGCTGATTTTTATTGCTTCTTATACGATTATATTCCCTTTTAACAACCTTCTTTAACATAAAGATGACCAAGGTTGCTACCCACATATATAATACAAACTTAAATAACCAGTGTATTTGAGGCAGAATATATTCCATTCCAATGCTTTTTAAACACAAATCTCTCATAGTCTCCCCATAGTGCAAGAATGGAAGATATTCTGACAGTTTCTGAAAGAAGATTGGCATTCCCATAACGGGGAAAGTAAAACCTGCTAAAATAGTTGTTGGCAGAATGGATATTGCTCCTACCTGCAGAGCAGCTATTTTATCTGGCAAAATAGTTCTTACTAAGACACCATAGCTCACTAACCCTATAGAGTATAAAAGGGTCAATATGATAGCTCCCTCTGCTGTTCCCCTAAAGGGTACATCAAAATACTTAAACTGAACTCCTAGGCTTATTCCTATAGAAATTACTCCGAAAAGTCCTCCTAAGATCCCTTTCAGCCATAGCCATAAGTAGCTTTTTTCATCCTTTCTAACTATATCTACTCCTAGCATTACAAGGCTTACCTGGATAATAGAGATAATCATTCCTGGAATAAGGAAGTTTATATAGTTTCTAGTTGGATTGTTTAAAAGTCTATAATTAAAATACATTGGAAGAACGTAGTTTTGAGATACCTCAGGCATTATGTTAAGCTTTCCTTCCATTATCTTTTTCAGGTACCCAGTTTTAATGCTAAGTAAGATTTCACTCATTCTTGCCTTGGCAGCACTGGTAACGGACATTTGTGAGCCATCATAAAATACAAGTACCCTAGGTCCATTACCACTAAATAAGTCCTTTGAAAAATTCTCTGGAATAATTACTCCAACTCTTATCTGCTCCTGTTCTATTAAAGTCTTAATATCCTCATCTCTATCGCTATAATTAGTTACGTTAAATATTTCATTTGTTTTTATTTCTTTGATAAGCATTTGGCTAAATTGAGAATTATCATGGTCTACAATAGCCGTTGGAATATGTTGAATCTGGTGATGCTCCATTTGATAACCTAATATAAAGCTGCAGATAACAGGAATTCCAAGTACAAATAAGAAGGAAAAAAATAAGCTTTTAATTTTTACACCTAGACCTATAAGCTTTAATAACTTTTCATTCATGATTAATTCTCACATCACTTTCCAAAGTCAACAATAGCTGTCATTCCCGCATGAAGTGGTTTATCTATACTAGTTAACTCTACTTTCACACCATAGGATAATACATCAAACTCACCATTATCATTTGTAGCTCTTTTAACTGCAAAATCAGGCTTTTCATTTATTCTAACTATCTTTCCTTTAAACTGCTGATTAGGATAAGCTGAGAACTTTACAGAAACCTCTCCATTTAACTTAACCTTTGAAAGATCTGTTTCCTTCACATTGCACTCAATCCAAGGTGCAGCTGTATTAGTTAACACAACTAAAGGCATTCCTGGGGTTACTAACTCTCCTACTTCAACATTTAATTGAGTTATTATTCCATCTAATGGTGCAGTTATAGTAGTATCATTAATATACGTCTGAACCTCACTTAATCCACCTTGGGCCTGCTTAATTTGTCCTTCAGCTGCCTGTATTGTAGACTCTGCCTGACTTACCTGAGCCTGTGCTGCAGCTATATCCTCTGCCCTCGCTCCATTCTTTGCAAGTTCATATTGTTGTTTTGCAAGTTCGAATTGAGTTTGAGCTTTATCAAGATCTGCTTGAGGTACAAATTGTTGATCAGATAATGCTTTCACCCTGTCATAAGTTACCTTAGCCAAATCATATTGAGCCTTAAGCTGCGCAAGCTCTTCCGGTCTTGCTCCGTTTTTTGCCTTTTGAAGTACTGCCTCCGCTGCCTGTTTTGCTGCTTCTGCCGCCTTTTTCTGCCCTGTAGCTGCTTGAATTTGAGCCTCTGTCTGAGCCTCTTTTGCTTGCAGAGTGCTATTGTCGATAGTTATCAAAACTTGTCCACCTTTAGCGTTATCTCCCTCTTTTATATTTATTGCGGTTATTCTTCCTGAGGTTTTGGAATTTATATTTACCTCTTTAGTTTCTACATTTCCCTGAACTGTTAGGTGTCCATTACTTTGCTTTATTACTTTATCTCCCGTTAAACTGCGTACATTAGTGGAGCATGCTGTAAAAAGACTTACCATTGCTAATAAAGATGTTGTTAGTACAATATTTTTGCGTTTCATGAAAAACCCCCCTGTATAAAACATAATAGAAATTGAGATGGCATATGCTTTTACTTATTAAAATAATTTGCAATCAAGTATTTCTCCACCTTTATAAGTAATTCATAAAAATGTTCCTTCTCCTTGTCTGATAAAAAGTTTAGAACTTCCGAAGTAAATACTTCCTTGTCAGGGAGTACCTTTTCTAAAATCTCTATTCCTTCCTTTGTTATTACCGCCTTTATACTTCTTCTGTCATTTTCATTTGTAATTCTTTTTATAAGTCCTCTTGCAACCATCCTGTCCACTAAAGATGTGATATTTGCCCTTGTTACAGACATTTGATCACCAAGAACAGACAATTGAATTCCTTCCTCTTCAGTTAGGTAAATTTTATAAAGAGCAGTAAACTGCGGTTTTGATAACTTAAAGGTTTTATAGAACTTATCAAATAACTGTTCTATTGATCCTCCCAGCCTAACTATTACTTCAATTAACCTCATCGAATCAATTTCAGTAGAATTATCACTTATTGATTGGGATAAGCTCTTATTTTCTGTTTCCCCCACCTGATCGCCTCCTATGTAAGAATTTTTATATTTATTAGCATATTTATTGTAAATATATAAATAGTAAACATATTAACTATTCATATACTAATTATAAAAAATTTATTAATGGGTGTCAATATATTCCTTAATCTAAAAGTAGTAATTTAGTTTATTTGGTTATTATGGTATAATCTTTCTATTAACGATACAAGGGGGAATTTAAGTGCTAAAGACAAAACTAAAAAGCTTTATTATAGCATCTTTAATTGGGGGTACTCTTTTAATCCCAGGTAAAGTACAAGCTTTTCAAGTTAACAATAACCAGACGGTAGATGCAAATAAAGTTTGGACAATTACATTTACTGATGAAGTTGGTTTTGATGATCTTACTAAAAAAGGAATTAAGGTTTTAGATAAAGAAGGGAATGCTATTAACGTAACCTTAGGTTTAGGAGCGGATAATAAGAGTATTATTGTTATACCACCACAAAATGGCTATAAACCTGGTGAATCATACAAAATATTAGTAGATACAGCTGCCCACTCTAAAAAGGGAAAGGCTATGAAACAACAAAGGGTGATGGATTTTAATATAAAAACCGAAAGCTCAAGTAACATAGGTAATAAATATGTATTTACTAGTGACGAAGACTTGAACAAGAAAGAGTTTATTGATCTGAAGTCCGGGGAAGTTATTTTTGATGGTAATGATGTTACCGCTAAATTAGCCTTAAGGCATATACCAGACAAATTAGTGTTTAATAGTATTAGCACACCGGATAATCGCATTGAGTATTCATGGGAAGTTAAAATAAGCGATGGGAAAAATCAATATATATTATGGGCAAACCATACAAAGTTTCCTGGAGACAAAGAAATTGAACTTCCTCTTTTAAATGGAGTTCAAGTATCAGTAGATAAAGTTGATGAAGGCAGCTTCTTACATCAAAACTATTCAAGTTTATCCATAGCAGATGGTACACTTGAATTTGACAAGGAACATAATTCACTGATTCTTCACGGACAAGTTCCAGGTTTAGATGTTAACAATATCTCCTATATTGAAGTTGAATCAGCTTACGATACCATCGATGAGAATGATATTGATGGTGACTATAGTAGTGATAAAGTGCTAGTTTTAGATAAGCTAAGTAAATAGTAAAAACCTACCAATAGGTAGGTTTTCAGATTGATTACACCCCCATATTTTTTAAAATATGGGGCTAACTTGACTTCTCCTTTAAAGGATTATATAACTTATTCAGATGTTTATTAAGGAAATAGTAGCCTAAATAAAATAATGTAGTACCTATAACAGCTCCTAAAAAATCTATAAGAACATCTACTACAGAAGATGTTCTTCCAGGTACAAATAACTGATGAAACTCGTCTGTTACAGAATAAAACAAGCAAATAAACAGTATATAAATAATCGCCTTTCTTCCCTTAAAATCAAAAATAAACAGCAAATTACCTATTAGCAGTGACAATATTAAATACTCAAAGGCATGAGCATTCTTTCTTATTAATACATTTATGTCCTTTTTATTAGCCTGTTGTTTTATACCATTATTAACGATAGAAGTTTTCTGCTTATAGTCTGAACTAACCTTTTTATCTTGGTTTTTATGCTGGCTATCATTAACGCTGTTTATAGTTTTTTCTTTATCAAAAGCATTAAGCAATTCTTTTGCCCTATTATACTGCTTTTTCAAGTAAGACTCTACTGCATAACTCCTATCGTTTGAAACCTTTCCTGTATTCGATGAATTATAAAAAATAACCCACATCCATATTAGACATAAAACTATAGCTATGGCTTTTTTAAATTTCAGTCTATTATCCATTCTTTATTACCTCTACAGGATTTAGTCTAAAGGACTTAAAAGCTGGAAACACTGCAGCTAAGGTAGACGCAGCTATATCAATGAAAGCTGAAACCAATATAAAGTTATGGTTTATAAGTATTTTTACAATAGGCTTTCCATCGGAAGTAACTATGTATTTATTAAAGCCTTTTATATACATGTATGTAAATAAGATACCTACTGCAGTTCCTATTACTCCTAAAATGAAAGCTTGTAGTAAAAATATAAGAGCTGCCGAACCATCTTTTATGCCCATAGCCTTAAGAATTCCTATTTGTTTATATTTCTGTATTACACTTATGTTGAGTATACTTATTATACTTAGCACAGCTGCAAGAAGTACAAAAAACTGAATTATAACTGAGCATACCTTCTGAGCAACCATGGCGCTAGCCAAAAACTTATTCTGTCCCTTCCAGTTTTCAACTACAAAATCATTATTTCCAAGTAGCTTTTGTATCCTATCTCCGATAATATCTGCATTATAAGAATCTTTAACAGAAATCTCTATAGAGCTAATTTTATCTCCACTACCAGATAAATCCTGTGCTGTTTTTAAATCTGTTATAACCCAAATACTATTTATCTTAACAGCTCCTAAATCATAAAAACCAACTACTGTAAGTTCAGTTTTCTTTCCATCAATAGTATTTACCTCTATTTTATCTCCTACATTTACTCCTAATTTCTTTTTTAAATCCTTACCTAGGATAGTCTGTTCATTTTCACTAACCATACTTCCCAAGTAAATCTTACTTTTTATATCGTATAAGGAGTTAATATCCTCAGGAACAAAGCCTCTCACTTGTATATTTTCCTTTTTATCACCAACTTTTACAAAAGCATTCTTTTCAGCTACTGGTGCTACTATGTTGATGCCTTCATCTTGCTTTTTTATCCTATCTTTTATATCCTGCCAGTTCTCTATATTTCCGCTATTTGGATTAACTGTAATATGGACTAAACTTCCTGTTACTTTATCTAAAAGGCTTTTTTCAAGTCCCTGACTTAACAGTCCTATAAAAACTTGCACAGATACCCCTATAGCAATTCCTAAGATTATAATAAAGGTTTGTACTTTACTGCTTCTTATAAATCTTGTAGCTATTTTAAAAGATGTAAACATATTTATTCCTCCATAAAATTTGCATTGTCAATTAGAGTATACCATAATTCTAGAAATACTTTTAATGATTCTAGCCTTAAATTTTAACACTTTAGCTGCTGAAAATCAGATGTTTTACAACAAAACAAGTGTAGTTTCTTAGAACCAAAGATAAAACTAAAAACTACAGAAACTTATCTGCGATAAATTTCTATAGTTTTTACTCTGTGATCTTTATACTCTAGAACTAGCAGCTTCTTGATAAGCACCACTCTTGCTCAGTTCTGATAAATATGCCATAAATGGCCCCCTTAAGTCCTGTCTCTTTAAAGCCATTTCAATTGTTGCTTGTAAATACCCTAACTTATCTCCTACATCATACCTTTTTCCTTCAAATTCATAGGCATAAATAGCTTGATGAGATAACATTGTTTTAAGTGCATCTGTTAACTGAATTTCGTTTCCTTTCCCTGGTTCAGTGTTCTCTAATATATCAAATATTTCTGGCATTAGTATATACCTTCCTAAAATGGCTATATTAGAAGGTGCTTCTTCCAAGCTAGGCTTTTCTATTAAATCTTTAACTTTATGAACTCTATTTTCTATAATCAAATCTTTTATAATTCCATATTTAGATATTTCGCTATCTGCTACTTGCTGGACTCCTAATATAGAAGTTTTATATTCATTAAAGCAATTTATCAGCTGCTTTAGACAAGGTTCCTTGCTATCTACTATATCATCTCCTAACATAACAGCAAAAGGTTCGCTTCCTACAAAGCTTTTAGCACAGTTTATAGCATGACCTAAGCCTCTTGGTTCTTTTTGCCTTATAAAATATATATTAGCTAAACTACTTATGTCCTTTATGATATCAAGTAATTCTTTCTTATTATTGTTTTCTAATTCAAGTTCTAATTCTACTGATTTATCAAAGTGATCCTCTATAGATCTCTTATTTCTTCCAGTAATTATTAGGATTTCTTCTATCCCAGATTGTACTGCCTCTTCCACTATATATTGAATAGTTGGTTTATCCACTATAGGAAGCATCTCTTTTGGTTGAGCTTTTGTTGCTGGTAAAAACCTAGTTCCTAAACCTGCTGCTGGTATAACTGCTTTTTTTATTCTTCCCATTTTATCCCCCTTACCCAAACTGATAGTGTATCCGAAAATATTATACCACATACCCAAAAATGGTGCTAGATACTGTCTTTATCATCTTCTCTGGATAGCTGAAATAGTATTAAAGTACTAATTCATTCCAAAGAAACTATAAGTACTAAGGATGGTTGGCTTTACTGCTATAATGCCTTTGCTCCTAGAATAGTTTATATAGGCCTACATAGAGAGCCAATGATAAGAACCAGAGAATTGACATATGGAATAAAAAAATTTTTCTACTACTAACTTATTGTCTTTCGTTGTTTCTACTATGTTATAGATAGTTTCACATGAGAGTAGCATCAATTCAAAGCCAGTAGTTTTGTACGATTATCAAAGCACTAGATCAAGCTCATGCCTTAAAAAGTTCCAGAGGAGTAATAGGTTTTAATTATTGTGAGCAAATTTATAAACTTGAAAAAGAGCTTAGAGAAGCTTATTCAAGCGATGAAAATTATTATGATATTAGGTTTAAAATAAGATCCGAGAAACTAGCTCCGCTTATAGATGACTTTATTGACTATGTTGAAAGAGAAATTAAAGATGCTCTTCCAAGAAGTCCGCTAGGTAAAGCCCTTGATTATGCTAAAAAGCATTTACCAGGATTAAAAAATGTGCTACTAGATGGTTCCTTAGAAGTCGATAATAATGCTGCCAAAAGAGCAATTAAACCTTTTGTTATAGGTCGTAAGAACTTCCTTTTTGCCAATACTGCTAAAGGAGCCACTGCAAGTAGCAATATTTATAGTATTGTTGAAACTGCCAAGGCTAATAAGCTAGTTGTAGAAAGTTACTTATTTTATTTGTTTGACAATCTATTAAAGATAGATATATCTGATAGCGAAAGCTTAGAGAACCTTATTCCTTGGTCTAATAAGATTCCTGAAAATATGTTTTATAATAAAACCCTTGATTTCTCAAGGGCTTAAAATTTTTTCATTATATTGTTAGTAATAATTTTTTCTTCTATTGTCTTAGATTTTGAAGCAGTTCTAATTTGAATTCTTGTTTCTTCACTATAACCATGCGAAGCTGAAGATTTTCAGATATCTATAGTATTCAAAGCTTAAACAGGCACTTAGTTTAATTTTCTCCTCTGACGATATATCTATTATGGTATTATATTATTTTCCTTACAACAATCTACTATTGTACTTTTGTAAATTGAAAGCTTATTCATCACTGAAGTGGATCTATGTCAATATCTTAGACACAAAAAGTTGAACTTTTTATGCAATTCTTCTAGCTAAATCTTCACATTTTTGTGGTGAGATATAACCAATGCTGCTATGTATTCTTTTTCTGTTGTACCAAGCTTCTATATATTCAAATATTGCTAGCCTTGCAGTATCAAAGTCAAAGTACTTAACAAGATGGACTTCCTCCTTTTTTAGAGAGGCATGAAAAGACTCAATGCAAGCATTATCGTAAGGGCAGCCTTTTGAACTGAAGGAATGGGTAATTAATTTAGTACTATCTATGTACTCCTTAAAAGCGAAGCTTGTGTATTGACATCCTAAATCACTATGTAAGATTAAAGCCTTAGTTGGTTTCTGAAGCCTTACGGCGTTTTTTACAGCCTGCAGAGCTAATGAGGTATCAATAAACTTAGACATGGAATACCCAATTATCTTTCTACTATACAAATATACAAATCCATAACTGAAGCTAAATAGCACCAACCGTCTTTAATTGTATGGATATAAGTGATATCTGTGACCCACTTTTCATTAATAGTAGTTGTTTGAAAGTTTCTTTTTAAAACGTTTTCTTGCTCTACTATTTTCCTTTTGGATGGTGATGGTCTGAATTTTTTTATTATTATAGATTTTATCCCCAGTTTCTTCATTAAACGTTGAGTTCTCTTTAGACTAATAGTTATCCCCAATGCTTTTAGTGATTTATTTATTTTTGGTGCTCCATAACGATTTTTACTCATTTTGTGGATATTTATGATTTCTTTTTCTATCTTTTTATTTTCTAATTCTCGATTGCTTGGCTTCTTATTTAAATAATTATAATAAGAGCTCCTAGACACCTTTAGAACTTTACACATGAGTTTAATATCATGATATTTCTTGTTGTTAGTAATGAATTCAAATACAGTAGTTATTTCCTTGCGAATATGCCCATAG
The DNA here is from genome assembly GCF_033659955.1 of Clostridium tanneri. Lineage (NCBI taxonomy): Bacteria > Bacillati > Bacillota > Clostridia > Eubacteriales > Clostridiaceae > Clostridium > Clostridium tanneri. The sequence continues at coordinate 1,807 of NZ_JARUJP010000017.1, read as the reverse complement.
CTTTTTTTAATATTTCAATCTCCTCTTCAAGCTTTGCATTTTTCTTTAATAAATTTTTATATTCTTCTGCTGTTATAGTTGTATCTTTATCCACAGAAATAGGTTTATTTTTCTTTATCCAGCCAATTATTGTTGATTTTGATATGGCATATTCACTACTTAACTCTGCTAGGTTCTTTCCTGAGTTATAAAGTTCTACTATTGTATTTTTAAATTCCTCTGTATATTGTTTTTGACCTCTTGCCATTATAAACACTTCCTTTTCTTTCTTATATTTTAAAGTGTTCGGCTTTCTGTGTCTACAATATTATACTAACACCAAAGTCCCGCTTATATGTTTATTTTCTGTGGTCATAACACTCTTTATGATACTAAAAATACCCGAACTTGATTATAACTAAATTTACTGGAAGTCTAACTATTTACATATAAGATTGTTAACTATTGTATCTTTAAAACTTTCTGGTTGCTTTCTAACTATCATATATTTATGTAAAATTATTATAGAATACAATGCATAACTAACTGTTGAAGAAATAGCTGCTCCACTTATTCCATATCTACGAATCAAAATTAAATTTAATCCACCATTTACAACAGTTGATATTATAGATGCTTTTACTCTTATATCAGGTCTTCCTAAACCTGCAAAAAAACCAGCTATAACTTTTACAATTGCAAATAAAACTATTGATGGAAATAGAATTTTAAAAATCTTTGAAACTGAAAAGTACCTATCACCGTATACCATAAGCACTAATTTGTCAAAGATAAACAATGAAATTATCCAAGCTATAGTTCCGAGCAAAATACTTTGTACTATTATTCTATCAATTTTTTTTATAATTCTTTTTAATTCATTATTATCTTTTCCTACAATTTCAGGATATATTACAGACGCAATTGAGTCTGGGATTATCCAAAACTTCTCAGCTATGTTAACTGCTATAGAATATATACCTAAGTCAGGTTTTCCTAATAAAAAAACTATTATCCACTGATCTAGTCTATAATTTAAAAAGTTGGCTAAATTAGAAATATAATTTAGTCTGCTTATACTTAATGTAGTTCTGATTATTTTCATTGATTGCTTAAAGGCAAATTCGACTTTACAATTAAAGCTTTTTTTGATTATAAAAAAACATATTATTGAGGAAAAGATATTTAATAAACATTGGATTACTAATATATTTGTTACGTTTAAATACTGCTTATTACCATAATATAAAATAATTATGAATATAAAATATATAAATGACTGACCAAACATTACCCTGTTTCTAAAAATTATTTTCCCTATACCAAATAAATAAGACACAATAAAATTATTTAAATTAAAAGTAATTATAAAAATTATTATGAATACAAAATTACTAACAATATTAAAAATTCCATATATAGATACTGCAAAAATTTCTAGACTTGATAGAATAAAGAAAAATATTACGCTTGCTGAAAAAATACTCTCATTGGAAAATATCTTTTTTCTTAAAAAATAAATATTATCGCCAAAATAATTTATTGATAAGAACATATACATAGTGTTAGGTATTAGTAACACAAAAGTAATCTCCCCCTGCCCCTGCGGTCCGAGTGCTCTAGCTATAAATATACTTATAATAAAATTTATAATAAAAATTAGAACGTTTGTTGATAATGTATCCAATATCTTTTTTAGCATATCTAAATCCTCTATTTGATCTTATCTATATTTTTCATTTCCATAGTTGAGAAGCTTTCCATTGGGAACTTTACAGGCATTCCAGTTAATCTTGATTTATAAGCAGCAAGAATTATAGACATACCC